>NZ_JAQGFU010000084.1:0-20085 GCF_030078455.1 Klebsiella sp. Ech2A
CCAGCAGGTTGATGCCAAGCTGTACAAGACGCAGTCTCTGGTGCTGTGCCCGACGCGGGAGCTGGCGGATCAGGTTGCCGGCGAGCTGCGCCGGCTGGCGCGCTTTCTGCCGAATATTAAAATTCTCACCCTCTGCGGGGGCCAACCCTTTGGCGCCCAGCGTGATTCGCTCCAGCACGCGCCGCACATTATCGTCGCCACGCCGGGACGCCTGCTCGATCACCTGCAGAAGGGCACCGTCTCGCTGGACGCGCTGCAGACGCTGGTGATGGACGAAGCGGATCGGATGCTCGATATGGGTTTCAGCGACGCCATTGATGAAGCGATTCGCTTTGCGCCCGCCGAGCGGCAGACGCTGCTGTTCTCCGCGACCTGGCCTGAGGCCATTGCGGCGATTAGCGGGCGCGTGCAGAACGACCCGCAAACCATCGAGATCGATTCCGTTGACGCGCTGCCGGCAATTGAACAGCAGTTCTTCGAAACCTCGCAGAAAGGCAAAATTGCGCTGCTGCAAAAGCTGCTCAGCCAGCACAAGCCGGCCTCCTGCGTGGTGTTCTGTAATACCAAAAAGGATTGCCAGGCCGTTTGCGATTCGCTCAACGCTGCCGGGCAGAGCGCGCTGTCGCTGCATGGCGATCTCGAGCAGCGCGATCGCGACCAAACCCTGATCCGCTTTGCGAACGGCAGCTCGCGCGTGCTGGTCGCAACCGACGTGGCGGCCCGCGGTCTCGATATTAAATCCCTGGAGCTGGTGATTAACTACGAGCTGGCCTGGGACCCGGAAGTTCACGTTCACCGCATCGGCCGCACCGCCCGCGCCGGCGCAAGCGGGCTGGCGATCAGCCTTTGCGCGCCGGAAGAGGCCCAGCGCGCCAATATTCTCGCGGAAATGCTGCAGCTGAAGCTGAACTGGATGAACGCACCGGCCGGCGGCACGATCGTCCCGCTGGAAGCCGAAATGACGACCCTGTGCATTGACGGCGGTAAGAAGGCCAAAATGCGCGCAGGGGATGTTCTGGGTGCGCTGACCGGAGATTTGGGATTCGATGGCGCCGATATCGGCAAGATCAACGTTCATCCGGCGCACGTCTACGTGGCGCTGCGCCAGGGCGTGGCCCACAAAGCGTTTAAGCTGCTGCAGAACGGTAAGATTAAGGGCAAGAACTGCCGGGTTCGTTTACTGAAATAGAGTAGGCAAGGGCGTCTCGGTCACCGCGCTGAGACGCCCGTTCGCGGTTTACTTCACTTCCACCACGTTCAGTCGCAGCTCGTCCAACTGGGCGTCATCCTCTTCCGGCTGCCAGCCGGCAGGCTGAAGCGGGATCTCTTCGCGATCGAACGCGAGGTCGCCGCCGTCAACCACGTCAGAACCGTGGGTAATGCCTTTAAAGTCAAACAGGCTGACGTCGCTAAGATGCGACGGCACGACGTTCTGCATGGCGCTGAACATGGTCTCGATGCGCCCCGGATAGCGTTTATCCCAGTCGCGCAGCATATCGCCGATCACCTGACGCTGCAGGTTAGGCTGGGAGCCGCAGAGGTTGCATGGAATGATAGGGAACGCTTTCGCCTGCGAGAAGCGCTCGATATCCTTTTCGCGGCAGTACGCCAGCGGGCGGATAACGATATGCTTGCCGTCGTCGCTCATCAGCTTCGGCGGCATGCCTTTCATCTTGCCGCCGTAGAACATATTGAGGAACAGCGTCTGCAGGATGTCGTCGCGGTGGTGGCCGAGGGCGATTTTAGTCGCGCCGAGTTCGGTGGCCGTGCGATAGAGGATCCCGCGACGCAGGCGCGAACAGAGCGAACAGGTGGTTTTGCCTTCAGGAATCTTCTCTTTGACGATCCCGTAGGTGTTCTCTTCGACAATTTTATACTCGACGTCGAGCTGCTGCAGGTATTCAGGCAGAATGTGCTCAGGGAAGCCGGGCTGCTTCTGATCGAGGTTTACCGCGATCAGAGAGAAAGAGATGGGGGCGCTTTTTTGTAAGCTGCGCAGGATTTCCAGCATGGTGTAGCTGTCCTTCCCGCCGGAAAGGCAAACCATAATCCGGTCGCCGTCTTCAATCATATTGAAATCGGCAATGGCTTCGCCGACGTTGCGGCGCAGGCGCTTCTGCAACTTGTCGATGTTGTACTTTTCTTTCTTACTAATGTCTTGATTTTGCAGCATTATATCTGTTCTCTAAATCAAAAAGGGGCATATAGGGGGCAAAATGTTTTAAAGCCCAAGCCGGGAGTTCAACATAGAAACCTGGTCGCCGTTCATCTCTTCTATCCATGTACTATAAACTTCGTACACCATTTGCGCGTTTTCATGCCCCATCTGATTGGCTATAAAAGATGGGTTTGCACCAGCCGACAGAAGCCAGCAGGCAAAAGTATGCCGCGTATGGTACGGATTCCTGCGACGAATGCCAGCGCGTTTTACAGCGGCTTCCCATCTGCTCCCAATGCTACTGTGCGAATAGCAGGGCTTTTGTTTGCCATTCCGTCGCCGTGGCATAAAAATGAATCGTAATTCCTGCTCCTCACTTGAACCGTACTCCCTGTGATGAAATGTAATATTTGATACCGAATGGCATGCGGTAAGTTTGTGTTGGGCTTTCAGGGCGTCGAGTGCAGGTCCGAGCAGCTGAATCGCCCGGTTGCCTGCTGCAGTTTTGGGTGGGCCAAACATGCCGTTTGCAGCCAGATTTCGGCGGACGTGCACCACTCCCTTATCCAGATCGACATCTTCCCAGGCCAGCGCTGCCAGTTCACCATGTCTCACACCGGAATATACAGCAAACTTCCACATATTTTGGCTTTGACCATGCTCACTGGCCATCAGTTCTGCAAACTCATCTTTTGTTAGTGGGTCAGGCTTAACTCTGTTCTTGCGCAGGCTTTTAACTCCCTCAAATGGTTTATGCTGGATAAATCCGGATATATATGCAAAACTCAATATTGAACATAACAAAGATACATAGTTATTAACTGTTGAAACAGTCCTTCCTTTTTTATTTTTACGTTTGTTGTTAGAGTAAAAGGTTTCTCCGGTTAACAAGTTATTTCTACAATTAAGAATGTCACTATATCCGATTGAGTAAAGCATCGTATTCCCATTAATTATTTTCATGAGCGTATCAACTTGGGATTTTGTTTTTTTTAACGTATTTGCAGTGATTTCGGTTTCTTTTATTTTTAGCCACAGCGTGCAGAGCTCATAAAATGTGCTCACCTGCTGCTCCGTGTATATGGCTGCCGATCTTTTGGATGAAGGGAACCGACGTCTATAATCGAATTCCCCCAGACTTATTTCACTGGTAATTACGGCCCTTAAATTACCCGCTTTTTTAATATTGGAGGGGCTAACAACCCACCCCTTTAAAACCTCTCGGCAGCGCTTACCCTTATACATAAACCAGACGCATATTCTATTACCTCGAACCTCTACGCCTGTAGGTAGTTTTGCCATTTTACGAATCCTGGATAAATTTATTTATTTCCGGATAGTTGTACCATGTAGTCCCACGCAAAGTTTTTTCGCCAGAAGGAGATACTCTTTTAAAGTGAATACCTTCTATCCATGCCCCTTGCCGGTAACTTTCAATCTGCCGGGCTCCAAGACCAGTTCGCGCCATTAGAGCCTTTTCAACCATCCACTCTTCATTAAAAATGATCTGCGCCATATAGACCTCGTTGGCGACCGCCTAATATAGGCAAGATCGCCGCAGTAGATTGATAATTCGATATCAGGAGCATTGCCCAGCCAGTGCGCGCAGTCTGCGGGCGCAATTCATCGCCGTAGCCACATAACTGCAGCGGCGGTTAACCACCTCAACGGTGATTTTTGAACCCTGCACCACGACGGTATAAGTCCGCTTCATTTTCTGCCGTCCGTACTCACCGTAGAGCTCGACGTGTTTGGCCAGTGCCGCGTCGCATGCCTGGCGCCCCAGCGGAGACTGCTTGCTTCGGTTTATCAGTCGCATACTCACCTCAAACAAAGACGTCAACGGGATCGCCGGCGGCGCGCGCGTTGTCGTTCGCTTCTCGCCGCAAGCCGAGCACATAACCAACCGGATCCCAACTGGACAGAATCGCGTTGAGCTCTTTCTGGCTATGCCAGGTCGTAAGACGCTTTTTCAGTTCAGTGGCGCAGGCGCGAACATTCGCTCGGGTGGGGCCGGCCATCTTCATGCACAGGCAGAGAGTCAGCAGCAGATCCGAATATTCATCGGCGGCCGCGCGCAATGCCGCAGGGTCAATGCTGGCTTCGAGTTCAGACAATCTGTGTTTGAGACTCACTGGATGTCCTCCTTTATCGGATTAATGCTTTCCAGCAGCAATCGGCGACGGGTACGTTCAGCAAAATGGCGTTTGCCTGTATCTTTCCTGTAGCACTCATTTTTTCCAACGACCCACATAGAAGGGGTTTCGTGCAGTAATTTCTGCTGGGGGCCATCCTTGGTAATGACTATGCCGGTATGGGTTTTAGCTATGCTCATGCGGCGCGCTCCTCAAACAAAACTTCACCTTCGATACCGCCCAGTGCATAAACGATCGAACCATCGTCACGATATTCCATCGGTGTAGCGCTCCAACCTTGACCATCTGGCTCATCGTCATCCCCAACCAGAACAAAACCACCGGGAGCAGCTACCGCTTCGTAATATTCGCCTTCAGTCCACCAACCCTCGGTATCTTTGATGCATTTAACTTTCATGCTGATACCCTCCCATATCCTGCATATGGCTTTTCTCCGACAAAGGTATCCAGGGCTGAAATGTCATCAGGATTTTTGACGGCATACTCAACAGGCTTATCGTCATACGTGGTGCGATTCTTCTGGACCTTCCAGCCGCCATCTGTATACGGGCACCGACGAAACTTCACACCATCACCGCCAGTAACGTACCAGGTCCGGAATTCACCAGTTCGTGGCCCGCTGTAAGTACCGCCTTGAAATTTCTCGGCACCGTCAACGACAAAGCGCCATTTACGTAGTTTGTTCATATCGTTACCGGGAGGGCGAACCCTCCCGCCTCCCTTAGCCCAAGTATTCCGGTTTCATATCGTCCAGGGTGATGCGGAACTGATCGAACAGTTCTTCACCGAGGTGGCGTTTGACTGCATTGAGGATGCCCTCTGCTTTGGCGAACAGCTCAGAGGCTTCCGGGTCACCGTGGTTAGGAAGTGAATTGATCGCGGCCTCAATCTTGTTGCGAGCATCGACCAGGTAGTAGCGCTTCACTGCCTTATTTTTCAATTCAGTGAACAGAGCGGTACCCAGTAAGGCTTTCTGCGATTCGATATCTGCGCGGATAGCTTTGGCCTGATCAACGGAGCTGGCTGCATCGATGCGGTCGCGGATTTTGCCCGCAACGATGTCAAAGTTAGCCGCTGACTCCTGCGTAGCGGTGGCTTCCGATACGTCATGTGAGTTGGATCCGCCCTGAGCGGCGTTATCAGGAGACATCGCGTTATCGAAGGTATTTAGCGTGCTGGTTAACGGCGAGTTACCGGTTAACTCAAACCAGTCTTCTATCCCAGACATGCCATCGCGCAGACTCTGGTAAATCTTGCGAAGCTGCAGGAACTGCGCAGGGCGTATGGATTCAATCCGACGTTGAATGCGCTTTTCAATCTGCGCCTGCGTTACGCTAAACTCAGTCAGGAACGTTCCGAGTAATTTTTTGATATTCTCCGGAGAAACATCGACCGTTGAGCTTTGTGTAATTTCACACTGACGCACCGCTGCCTCTGTGACATCACCAGGGATCACGCCGAGAATGCAGGCGCGCAGGCGTCGAGATCCCTGGTTTGCAACCATCTCATAAATATCACGGGAGTCAGTGAGCACCTTCCTTCCTTTTTTGGTATCGCGAACGTGTGGAACTGTGAAGGTTTTAACCTGACGAACGTTGGTCTCAACGTCCCAGGCGAAAGCTTCGACGATAGAAGCGTTATTGCGCTGCTCTAATTCACGTATACCAAATTGGATATTTCCCCAGTTTTGAGCCATTGCCTCTGCAAGACGGATGCTGGGCCCGGTGACTTCAGTGCCGCCACGGTTGTAGCTATAGAGCGCGGAGTCCGCAAGGGTTTCTCGTGTACAGGCCTGGAGTATCTTGTCCATTGCCGCAATTGAATCTCGCGGGAATTTTTTCGCGATAATGAGCGATGCCTGAACCTCTTGAATTGCTCGTTCTTGCTCAACTGCAACCAGGCTATTGCCGACATTGGTTTGCTCACGGCTTCCGAACGGATTGGATATGGTGTTGTTCATCATCATTCCCCTTATGCCTGTGCGCGCAGTGCTTCAAGGCGGCGCACATCAAAATCGTTGAGTTCTTCGGCGTAGTCTTCGATGATCGGCGCCGGCCACTCGCCCGTGTCGAAACCGTGAGCTATGGCGCGCATCGCTTTACGGTATTCCAGCATGCCTAGTTCCAGCAGCTCTTCGGATGCCTCGATGATGGCGATCCAGTGGTAGTTCTCGTCTTTGTTGACGAATATCCAGAAGAACTGATCGAGGGCTGCGGTTTCGCAGTACATGGCTGCGCTCAGATGGTAGTCGCGCTCGATGATTTCCCGGTGCAGTTTGGCGCGCAGGCCTTCCTGCTTGATATTCCACATGCTGATGGTTTTCAGGTCCGCGCCGATGCGCAGGCCGCCCATGTCGATCTCAAGGTCAGGGCGGACGCGGATTTCCAGGCCAGTCTCTTCATCGATACCGAAATAGCTCACCTCGACGACGCGGCTTGGGTGCGTCAGCAACTTGCCGGCGGTCGGGTGATTTAACAGTGCTTTCTGAATGGCAAGCGCAGTGCTTAGCTGCTGACGGGTAACCAGCACTTTTCCTTCCGGGTTCTCGCGCCAGGCATCCAGCAGTTCGTCGGCGAATACCGCATCAGGATTAACGGATTTCACAACCTGAATAAGATCCGTTTTTGTGCCAGAGACTTTCAGCGGCTGCGGCTTCTGGGCTTCCTGTCCGACCAAGTCAGGGTTGATGATTGCCAGCTGTTCCAGCAATGCGTCGCGGCTGCCGCTGGTTTTTACAGGAGCGGGCAGGGTGGCGTTGTACTCTTTGATGCAGGCTTTCATCGCCGTAGCCGTATGCTTGGTCCCGTTTTCGATGCGCTGGAACTCTTCAGGTAGTTGCTCATATGACGCATAGGATTCGTCAACGGATGCCCCAAGCGAGAACGGAGCGGGCAGGGTGGCGTTGTGCGCATCCAGCAATGCTTTGATATCGTCACTGCTCAACAGCGCCGGCAGAGTAGCGTTGTATTCGTCGATATACGCGCGGATCGTCGCTGTGGTGGTAAACGCACCTTCCGGGATTTCCGGCTCAACGCTGAATTCTTTGTCCATATCGTCCGGCTGCAGCGCCAGCGCATGCACCAGATTCCCCATATCCAGAACCGGCGAGCGTACTTTCTGGATGGTTTTCGCAACGTGGCGCGCTTCGAAATACATCAGCGATACCCGGGCATCTTTCACCATCGTCGAGCTGATACCGTTAGCTGCGTGATAAACCTCGTTCGGCAGACCTTCGTAGCGCCCCGGCTCGAAGAATTCCGGCCAGACTGGTTTACCTTCTGGTTCGATTTCCCCAATAACTGGCTCGGAATGGTTTACATTTGGCGCGTTTTGGGCGACATAACCCTGATTCTGGTTTACACCCCCAGCAGCCTTGGTTATGGCATCTGTTTGCGCAGCAGTTGCATCAGCGCTTTCGCCTGTTGAAACCGCAATATCAATTTCGTCTTTGACCGGCTGAGTCGCTTCCATCTGCACATTGCTGGTGGCCTCTTCTTTGATTGGGGTAGGAGAGGCCATCAGGCCTTCAATGGAGAACATGCCTGCGCCAAGGTTAGTCACTTCTGGCTTATCCTTCGGTTCAGTATCCGGATGGCTTTTTTGAGCCTCTTTCACAAGCTCGGTACCAACCACCTGAAAAGCAGTCGTGAGCTTTTCCAGATTAGGTTTGCTTTCATTGCCATCGAGCTCATCTTTTACCGCATTCAAGGTGATCTCAGCAGATGAGAGATGTCCTGCATCCTTGAGAGTCTCGGCACTTGGGATATCGTGCTTATACTCAGTCAGCCTCTCATTGATAGAACTACGCAAGCGATCCGGGAATGGAATTATTCCGCTGGATGTTGTTCTGATAAGGGCAAAGATGGCCGCACGTGAAAAATCAAGAATGCCAGGCGTGCCCCGTAATGCAGCAGACCACTCTTTGAATGGGCTTTCTTTCTTCTGAACGATTTCTTTTGCACGACGGTGAATAGATGCCGGGAAATTATAAATATCGAAATCCATAGTCATCGTTGCCAGCGCGATTTCCTGATCCAGCGTATCCAAAGTGTGCACATAATCTGGGTTACGGTCTGTCTTGTTGCCGCCGCCGGCGTTCGTACCGACATCCGTGCGCTGCACCGCGCTAATACGGTTGCCTGAGACCCATTCTTTAACCAGAAGGCCACGGTCAATATGTGGAGTTTCCATCCAGACTTTCAGGAAATTAAGCAGCAAGCCGAGCTCAGTCCGCTTGTCTTCTGGAAATACCTTTTTAACAGCGTCGGTTAATTTCCAGAGATTGGCTGTCGTGAGTTCGTCGATCTCAGGAATGCTTCGTGTCGCCAGTAACAGATTCTGGATGTAGTTGTTGTCAGTATCCATTTCCAGCGCGCCGATTTGGATCCGCTGTCTCTGGGTAACATGGTGAGCAACCGCGTCGCTGATAAACTGGGAGATAATGAGTTGTGGTCTGCGAAGTTTTACGACCGGATAAAGGGTGTTTTTATCATCGTCTTCAGTGATATCGGCATTACCGGTGCCGGACTGGCCATCCAGAACTTCACCGGTCGAAGTATCGACACCATCTACGATGACAGCCCCGCTATCCGGGTTCTCTTCTTCCTGGTGAAATGCATCGGCAGGAACTGCGCCCGCCTTTAACTGCCAGGTGCGTTGGTCGTCGGCGAGCTCGTAACGGGTGCACCATTCGAAATCGAGCACGCCTTCAGCCGGCAGGTCGTTAAAGACCGGGAAATCGGTGCGGATCGGCTTATTGTAGTCATGACCACGACCCGTTTCGATTCCCGCATCTTCCAGATCTACTTCGAGCTGCAGGTTAGCGCGAGCTTCAGATTTTGCGGTGCGCCAGATAACGCCGTCTGGTTTACCTGATTTTTGAGTGGCCCTTATCAGATTAAAAAATTCCATGTCGTTGCCTCGATTTTGGATGTTAGAATCCACGGGCCATTGCTAGCGCCCATTGGGTGTTCATTGGTTTTTGGTAATTTCCGGTGGAACTTTGGTCGGTGTCACCGGACGTACAGCCCGCTTCGGCGGGTTTTACGTTATGCCTCGTTGGCCATTTGGTCGTACTGACCGCACTTCTTAGAGCAATACGTTCTTTCTCGTGGCGCCAGCTGCGAACCGTGAATGATGAGGATGGTCATCTTCACTTCTGAGCCTTCCTCAATTGGTTTGCGGCAGTACGCACATCTCTTTTGCATCATGCCTCCTACATTTGCGCCGTGAATGCGGCTGGGTGTTCTTCCAAAATGCCCTTCAGGGGATAACAATCACCCGGAACGCCCTGCTCAACGGCTGCGTCTTTACAGTCCTTCTCGTTGTCGTAAACACCGAGCAAAACATCCTGATTTCCGCCAGTTAACATGCCGACGGTGAGCATCAGTGCGAACATCGTGCTCATGACGGGTCACCTTTTTGCGCGAGCAGCGCACCCAGGCGGCGGAAAAAAGAGCAGGTTTTTGCGATCTGATAACAAACCCTGCGAGCAAAGGCCTCGTTTTGCGTCAGGCGAACAGCCTGCTGACGAGCGGGCTTACGTGCGAAATCAACCATGAAATAACCCCCATCAAAGGTTTGTAACTAACAGCCCAGAAGATGAGCCCAAGTGCTGCCGAAATGACCATTGAGCGAATGCCGTTTTTACTCATTTCAACCTCAGCCATTACGTGGCCAGCGGAACGTTTGAACCTACTGCGCATTGATAAATCCACCTCATCCCGGTCTTCATATGCGCCGGGCCGCTACTTCGTGGGCGTCCTGCCTGGGTGGTCTATTGCTATGGGCTTAGTAAAACATTGCTTTACTATTTAGTCAAGTTTGAATGAATTAAATTGTAAAGTGATGCTGTACTCGCCTGCTGAATTTATGGTCTCGGTAGATATCTACCTACGTGTGATGGGTTCAAAAAGACTCCAAACCGGGTGCAGGATTGGATTTCGATGGGTATTAAGTGGCGTTTGGTAGTCAATTCTCAGAAGTTGCTCTGGTACCGATTGGTGGCGACGCAACAATAATTAGGGAAAAACGGATCAATCGGTCTGGGCACAACAGAGAGGAAATCGGGACTGTGTTTGGGAAGGGCAACAGCAGGGGCGGTGGGAATTGTTGGGGGAGGGGCAATAAAAACCCGGCTCGGTGGCCGGGTGTTCGTTATAAATAGTGCTGTATTAACTTATAGATGCCTGTGCCGATGGCGATGATGGTTGGAACCCCAAGCAAAACAGCTAGTTTTGCATCGGAAATTTTCTTATCGACAGTATCAGCGGATGGCTTTTTATTGAGGTTTTCTTTAATACTTTCTAGGCGCTCAAGGGCAACAATCATGTTTTGATTGATGGATTTAACGTCGGTTCTGAGTTCCTCTACGTCGCGACGAATATAACTAACATCCACTTCGAGCCTTGCAACTCTTGCTTCAAGCATATCGTCACCCCCTCCATTACCACCGTCATGTTTTTCAGTATGGTGGCTATGGCTCGATGATTCAAGAGGTGGTTGGAAACCAGGGGTTACGACTGCGAGTTTAGGCGGCTGCATTCCGCTCCCCCTTTGACGTTACCACGTAGAAAAAGCATTTAATTGCATCAAGCTGGTTATCCTCAGAAGGCATCTCCTCAGATGGGAAGACACGGACGTCGGCTTCATATAATCCATCATGCTCAAAGGGGATGTCTTTGACCTCCAATGTCATCAAAAATACCCCCATATCATCAGCAACAGCCTCAGATCTAAGGGTTGTATAGAAACTTTCGGTATACTTATTGCTGCCTAATGGCGATTCTTGGTTTTTAGGTGTAACTGCGGCGTAGATCCCTATGGGAACTCCGGGGCGAGCATATAGGCCAAATGTCACCATTACAGACCTTTTCTCACCCAAAGGGATGCCGCTGATTAGTTCATGGTGAGCAGAAAGGTAGTTGTTTGACATACCCTCCTTTTTAAGCGCGACAGAGGCGCTAAGCAGTTTGCACGGGTTGTTCATGTATGAAGCCTTATTTTTTTGCGCCAGAAGAGCTTTTAACGCCACGGCAACAACAAACGCGAAACTATTCGGTTCAGGCCAAGTGCTACATAGGCTTTATTGCCTTTCTGGACGGCAGGCCGCCGGGCAACGATCTGATCCATGATTACCATCGGTCAGCGGCGTATTACTCCGCATCACCCTTAATCCGCCGCCCCATGTATTTCGCGTACAGTTCGTCGAGCTCCTTCAGCCGCAGAGATACGATCCGCAACATGTTCTGTTGCTCTTCTTCAGGCAACTGCCGATAGAGTTCCAGTAAGCGTTGCTCATCGGGCTTGAGTCCATCCTTCTCACCTACATCTTCACCGAGCAACCACGGAATAGATACACCAGCTGCATCGGCAAGGGCTAGCGCGGACTCTTTGCTGATTCTGCCGGTTCGGAACCATCCTGAAACCGCTTGCTTACTGACACCCGCAATCCTGGACATCTCCGTTTTAGAAATGCCCTTTTTGTTTAGCTCTGTGAGCCTGGAGATCAGGCTATCGGACGGATTTTTTTCGCTCATAGCTTCATTGTAAATAATTGCTTTACTCCTAGATAGGCAGGTATATGTTGACCGTTAAGTAAATTGATGCTTTACTTTGCGCATCTAAGGAGGTCCTATGACTGGTATTGAAAACGCTATCCGAGCGTCTGGGTCAGCAAGCGCGCTTGGTACAGCGATCGGTGTAACTAAGATGGCTGTCTCTCTGTGGCGGAAGAATGGTGTTCCATCTTCCCGTGTGATCCAAATCTTTAAAGCAACCGGCGTTACGCCGCATGAACTACGTCCTGATCTTTATCCGAACCCCACAGACGGGTTGCCTTCACAAGAGATGGGGGGCTGATCATGCACACACTTCATTTCCAACAGAATACCGGAGCCAATAGCTCCAGGCTGATAAACCGCAATCAGTCCGGTGGCCATGTTACTCATGATCAAATCCGTGCGGTTATACGTGCTTGGTCAGCGTCACTGGATAACCAGGACGTAGTCGCTGCTCTGGTCATTGAAGAATGGGAACGGCAGGGCGGTAGCGGGCTGGATTTTCCCGACGACCTGAGTCGCCGGCGGCAGAAGCTGTTCCGTTGGCTGGACGGCGAAACGGAATACGCACGCGAAAATATCAGGCAATTAACCCCGTCGATCTTAGCAGTACTTCCTCTTGAATTTCGTCACCGGCTGATGCCTCAGGACGACGCTTTGTCGCGCCTGGCTTCAGCTATCAAGGAGTGCGCAGAGGCCAAACAGGCCGTGATGCTGAACGCACCTGAGCACCAGAAATTAAAAGAGGTCAGCGAAGGGATTACTTCGTTGTTCCGGCTAATGCCTGAACAGGCTGGAGTACTGATGAGCATGGTCACTTCGATGTTGGGGGGCATGTGATGCGTAAGCCTAAAAAGGCGAAAGCCGCGGTGCTCGAACACCAACGGCTTTCTATGCGAAAAGACTGGATCAATTCACAGGGGCAATTATGAACATGAAACTAACCAATATCAATAACGGGGGCGCCAATGGCTAAAAATTCGGTCGACGCTTACGGCGCCAGCGGGAAAAGCAACGTTCTATTTTTCGAACCGGAAAAGCTGCATCTGGTAACCGACACATCACACCCACTATACGACGAGCGCGTACACCTCCCGCTGAGTGAATCGGTGGTTCTTAACATTATGGAACTCGGTGTAATCGAACCAATTATCGTTTGGAAAGACCCCGAGTCCGGAAAAACGTGTGTGGTAGCAGGTCGGCAGCGCGTGAAGAACGCCACAGAGGCAAACGCCAGACGTAAGCGGGAAGGGCTTGAGCCCTGGCCGGTACCTGGAATTGCTAAGCGCGGATCAGCAATTCAAATGGCCAAATATATGGTCAGTGAAAATGAGATAACGCAACCGGATACGCCACTGGGTCGGGCCAAAAAAATGGTTCAGCAGATGGAGTACGGGCATGACGAAAGTGATGTTGCTCTGCTTTTCGGCTGCAGCGTTAAAACTGTCCAGGCTACCGTGGCGCTCCTGGATGCGACGCAGGCTGTTCAAACTGCTGTTGAGTCCGGGAAAGTTACGGTCACACAAGCTCGCCAGCTCGTCGATATGCCTCCGGAAAAACAGCGTGAGACAGTCAAGCAGTTAGAGGCGGCAGCTGAGGGGGCTACCGGTCACGAAAAAGCCCGTCGGCAGCGCCAGGTTCTCGGAGACACAAAGCCGCGTCTCAAATCCCGTAAGGAAATCACCCAGGCACTTCAAACCGCAAGCGGCGAATTCGCCGCGGCTTTGCGGTGGGTGCTTGGTGATGAAAACACACCAGTTTAAGCAACAACGGGGTCTCTATGCGTGATTACGGAAAGGTGCATACATCATTTTGGATAAGCGATGGAATGCGGCGGGTTTCTGATGATGCCCGGCTGCTTGCACTGTACCTGCTCACTGGTCAACACACGAACATGATCGGGTGTTTCCGGCTACCTGATGGGTATGTTTCGGAAGACCTTGCCTGGACTCCTGAAAGGGTTTCGAAAGGGTTTGATGAACTGTCGGAGAACGGTTTCGCAACGCGTGATTCGTCCTCGAAATGGGTACTGATCCGTAACTTTCTGACCTGGAATTCGGTTGAGAACCCAAACCAGGGGATTGCAGCGCTGCGCTTGTTTGACCAGGTGCCGGACAAATCCACGGTTAAGCCAGAGCTGGCGCGGGTTATGGCCTCGGCGATATCCCACATCAGCATCTCGAAACTAAAGGGTTCCGAAAGGGTTCTGCAACCCTTCCTTAACCAGGAACAGGAACAGGAACAGGAAGAAGATAGTTCGGGGTATGGCTCCGCCACACCCCCGGACGATCAGGGTCAGAACGAAGGCGATAACCCTGAACAGAAAAAAGCATACCCGGATGAGTTCGAGCTGGTCTGGTCGATTTATCCAAAGCGGGCAGGGGGCAACAGCAAGTCAGATGCTTTCAAGGCCTGGAATGCCCGCATCAGGGATGGAACCGCTGCTGAGGAAATTTATTCAGGCGTGGAGCGTTACGCGGCTTTCGTGAAGTTTGAAGGAAACCTGAACACGCAGTTCGTGAAACAGGCTAAGACGTTTTTTGGTCCCGGAATGCACTTCAGCGAACCGTGGGCGATTCAGCAGGCGCCAGGCACGCGAGATCCCAATCAGATTTCGGAGCCTGACAAAACCATCCCATCGGGATTCAAGGGGTAGCGATGAAAAACATTGTTGGGACCGGCAGCGCGCTGGAGCGCCTGAAACGAATTATTCCGGCGAGTGTGCAACCAAAATTCGGCACAGTCGCAGAATGGCGCGCCTGGCAAGAGTCCGAAGGTCGGAAGCGCTGCGAGGAACTGGAGCGCGAAAACCAGAAGACTCGCGCTGAGAAAATTTTTGGGCGCGCGGGAATTCAGGACCTGCACCGTAGCTGCACGTTCGCAAATTACCAGGTCAACGGTGATGGCCAGCGCCGGGCGTTAACGCTTGCAAAAAGTTACGCGCAGAACTTCGGCGAAGGGTTTACCAGTTTTGTATTCAGTGGCAAGCCGGGGACCGGGAAAAATCATCTGGCCGCGGCGGTCGGGAATTACCTGCTGCAGCGCGGGCATACCGTACTGGTGGTCACGATACCTGACCTGATGCTGCGGGTTCGGGAATGCTACGACACAGGGAAATCGGAAGCGGAACTACTGGACGACCTTTGCCGGGTTGACCTGCTGGTACTGGACGAAGTGGGCATTCAGCGCGATAGCCGGAATGAAAAAGTCATTCTGAACCAGGTTATCGATCGCCGGCTTTCGTCGATGCGCCCGGTCGGGATCCTGACCAACCTGAATTACGAATCGCTGGTGGAAACCCTCGGCGCGCGCATTCTCGACCGCCTCCAGATGGATAGCGGTATCTGGGCCAATTTCGACTGGGATAGCCATCGAAAAAACGTGCGCCATTTGCGCGTTGTGAAGTGAGGAAATTATGGCTAAAGCGATTTCAGCAGCAGAGCGCCGGGAATATGTCCACGCGGTTATTCGAATCACCCGGCATCGGGGCCGCCTGACGACCGCAGACGCGATGAGAATACTTGGTCTGTGTCGTGACACCGTCCAGAAATATTTCCGCGATGCAGAGGCTACCGGTGAAGTGGTTCGCCACGGCCGATTAGGTTTATTCCGTGACCACCGAGCCGTCATCGACTTTGACATGAAACGGTATGGACTGGTGCCAAAAGCGGCAACCGGGATGAATTACAGCTTGCTCGGAACCCCGGTATTTCAACGAGTTTTAGATGCTCAGGAGGCCATGCATGGCTAACGAAATCGAATTCAAGTTTGGTGATTACGCCATCATCGAGCAGAAGCGTCACGGCGTATCTAATGAAATGTTCCTCTACAAAGTGGTTGACCTGCTTCGCTCGAATACCTGGGTTGATGTTCCAGTGCAGGCCCCGGCAACAGAAACCATACATGACGAGATGGAAGATGTTTGTTGGTGCATCTGCTGTGGAATAAGCGAGACGGAAGTTCGCAAATATCGCGTCAAGGATATAGAGCGCTCGAATCTTTCACCTGATAGCGGAGAAGTTACCGCACTGCGGAATCGTTCGGACTGGTCCAGCCGACTAATGCGCCGGTAGTTTTCTGGTTCGAAAGGTATCAAGGAGTGGTGGGCTGTGAGGGGGGCGAACCCGCGACCAATGGATTAAGAGTCCAGTGCTCTACCAACTGAGCTAACAGCCCACTAACTTGACGGCGATAAACATACGCCTGTTGACCTGAGGGTGCAATGAGCGTGAGGAAGAAATTATGACCAGCAAATCAAAACTTAAAGAAGAGTTGAAAAGGCCCCGCCCGAGGCCTTCATTCAAACCACCTTCTTTAGCCACCTTTTCCGTCTCAGTTTCGGAACACATGAAATGGCGGTGAGTTGAGTTCCACAAGTGGAACGGGCTGCGCCATTAAATTGGTTTGCATCACCTCGGTAGGTAGTGAAGTAGAACTTTGCTCCTGAGCAAACCGGGCACTTGAATTCGATGTCGGGGATATCCCCTCCAGTCAGGTGAGTTGAGTAATGAATATAGGCCAAAAAGGGAAAAAACCTTACCTTTTTGGATGATTTTTGCCTGGTAATTAAAGGTATTTTCAAATGAAGATGACAAAAGAGAGTCCCCTCAAAATTATTGGTGCTACTGATGAGGTCATTTCAGCATTGGCAGGCACTAACGACGAAGTTCACAAAGAAGACACCGATAAGATGGTTCGTTTGTGGGATGGCCTGAACGACAAATATGCGCCACCTGAAGTGGTCAGGGAGCTGGCCCGTATGGCGCTGGGCGCAATGGACAGCGAGCCGGTGTATCAGTGCGAATTCACTCACGCCGCCGACTCTGGCGAACTCCAATGGCACTGGGAAGATGTGAACGAAGCATTTTATGAGCAATACGGCTCAGGGCCTCGCGGACGGCACCGGATACTATATTCCGCACCACAGGCCGGACCAGTGGCGGACAGCCAGCCGGTGGCGTATACCGACGAGCGCAACCTGGGCTACATTGACCGAGGAAGGGAAACTGCGTACCTGTGGGGAAAGCAGAACTCAGAGGATTCAGACGTTGCGCTCTATCGCCACGCGCAGCCCGGAAAAGTGGTGGACAGAGAGTCGGTGGCGGAAAGTGTAACGTGTTGGTCTTGCAGAAATGAGGTTGAGATTTCTGCCATTGGTGATTGTGATGGGTATTGCCCGAAATGCGACGCACCGATTGATCTCGATGAAGAACCATATACCTCGCCGCAGCTAGCACCGGACCGCGAGCAGGTACGCAGCGAGCATGCCGAGTGGTCACAGGCCACCTTCGGTAATGTCGGACCGGTAGAAGCACCTGAGCAAAGAAGCGCTGGAAGCCGCCGCAGAGCCTGGTGACCTCAGTGAGTGGGCTGACATGCAATTCCTGCTGTGGGATGCACAACGCCGTGCCGGTATCGCTGACGAGCAGATTACCCAGGCGATGATCGAAAAGCTGGCGGTGAACAAACAGCGCGAATGGCCGGCGCCGAAAGACGGTGAACCGCGGTTGCACATCAAAGGGCAACCAGTGCCCGATGGGTTTCCACCAGATGAAATAGAGTGCGATATCTGTGGACATGTATCCACTGACCCAGAGGGGCGGCACCACTGCTGTGAGGATAACAGCGATGATTGATAAATATCGTTTGGATGATTTGCGGCTTGAATCTGGGGAAAAAGGTGAGGTCGCTCGATGGGTAATTCAGTTGCAAACAGACCTGGATCGCGAACGCCGCAAAGTTGGCAACTCTCCGGTAATTCCGGATGGTTACGTGATGGTGCCGAAGGAGCCGACGAAAGAGATGATTGATGCCGGGTGGCTTCACTTCATGGGCACCAAGAATCCCTCTTCAAAAGGCACGTACGAAGCCATGCTCGCAGCCGCCCCGCAGGAGGTGAAAGGTGAGTGACGTCAAAGACAAAATCATGCAGGTGCTCATCGAGGGAGCGGCGCAGCAGGAGAAATGGGCGCGTGGACATTACCCCTATCGTATGGCTACCTGGAATATCCGCTGCGCGATGGAGCGCAAATTCCCCGGGGTTGAGTGGAAGAGCGCCGACCTGCGCAAAGAGCTCATCGAGCTGGCGAAAGAGGGGCTGGTGTCAAAGGATGCATACCATAGCCGCATTGGTCAGGCCGTATGGCGGCTGGAGGTGCCTGATGCCTAAATCCCCCGCAGAACGCAAAGCCGCGCAGGAGCGCGGCAGTGATATGAATTTTCCCGAATATAGAGTCTGTTCGTAAAATGAACGATGTTGATATTATTAGTTTATTTGATAGGTTCCTCCAGGTGCTGTGCCGAATATGGTATTTTCCATGTCCCATGAGGCATTTCCATTTTTAACTTTGGCTAGTCCATAAGAGTTTAAACCCCAGCAGTTGACATCACTAATAGGATAGCTTTCATGTGGCTTTATGAGGTATGAGGCTGTTTGTCCAGTAGGGTTGAATGAACCATTAAGATAATGAATTGTTAGGGACACCATTTGATTTGTATTGTTTTTCCATTTGTAACATTGTACAGCATTGCTAGATGTAGAAACTAAGAGTGCGAATACAAAAAATAGGATTTTCATAATTTCCCCACTATTATTAAATTAATTTAAGTCGTAAATATCCTTACAACACCTAATCCACATCCCTCTTCCTAAGCTGCATACTCTAGGTCTTGCTTTTTTTGAGCAAATATAGAGATTCAGTAGTGCTAACTGTCCCTCCTTTGACAACGTTTTTTATTGGGTGTTTTATGGTTGTCTAATGGGGACTGGATGGCCTCCTTATCGAGCTTCAACCAAGCTAAAATCGTACCATGGTATAAGCCCCCCCCATTATATTACTGCTTTTAGTAGTAATTATAAGAATGCAAGATGTAAAGCTTTTCATGTAACTACTCTAATAGCGAAGTATTTTAAATGCAAATGCTGCTGTAGCATTTTTTTATTTGTATATGCAATGCCAATACAAACAATGGCATGGGATTTACAAGAAATGGCTAGATAAGTCTCCGGCAATCGAAAGCCAAATAACTCTGTGTTTTTATACAGTCGTTTGTTTAAAACAGTTAGGTAGCTAATTTTTAGAGCGGTTCGGGTCTTGAGAGTATCGGAGAATGGAAGCTTAATGGCGAGGGGGAATTCTTTTCTGCACCTAGCAGCAAGTTAGAGAGACAAATGATCGGGTAACGCGATGGGGCAGTGAATATATACAAGGAGTTAGTTTCAGAGATGACGCAAGC
Organism: Klebsiella sp. Ech2A; assembly: GCF_030078455.1. Lineage (NCBI taxonomy): Bacteria > Pseudomonadati > Pseudomonadota > Gammaproteobacteria > Enterobacterales > Enterobacteriaceae > Klebsiella > Klebsiella sp. Ech2A. The sequence continues at coordinate 19,110 of NZ_JAQGFU010000084.1, forward strand.
CCTTCGAATAATTGCATTAAAGCTATAATCGGAAGCATAGGTTACAATCCTCTCCACATCAGAGGAGATTTTTATGTCGAAGTGGAACATTGCAGCCAAACCTAAAGATGAACAAGACAAGGTTAACGTCGACCTAGCTGCCATCGGCGTTGCGTACAAAGAGCGCCTGAATATGCCTGTTGTCGCTGAGATGGCGGGCAGAGAGCATCCAACTGCCACGCGTAAGAGATCCGCGCTACAATGAGGTGGGTGAAGCGAAAAGTAATAAATCAGGAGGTTAAATGAGTCAGAGTAGAACTATTATCAATTCGCTTGAAGAGGCGAAAGAGGCTATAAACGCTATGATACTGTTTACTATGGGGAATGAGCATATGTCCGTAATTCAGGGGATGTATGATATTAGCCCAAAAATTAACATTCATGCTGTAAATGAAATTTTTATCAACGAACTTAATGACAGCATTCTCCCTGAGACAAGAAATATTGATAGCAACCTTTCTATTGGCGGGTCACACATCGGACGTGATTTGGTGATTACTTTAACAAGACGTTGAAGTTTTAATATTACAAAATCACTCGTCCATAATCATGTCATCTGAACCTGAACAACTCTGATGACTTATGCACGTTTGGGGGGCTCAAAGTGCGAACGAAAATCAGAACGTCTTTAATCAGTCACAGATGCATAAAATTACCTGCGATTTTCCCCATTCATCGTTTAACCTCTCTGGAGGTAACGCGTGAACTTCCCCCAAAAGACATAAAGCTGCATAACGGCAATTTCGCAGCTATAAATCATCACCTGAAGCTGTTCCTTGCCAATGGCGATACCTACCGACTAATGCTCAAACCGCGGCGTGAAGTACGCCAAAGATAAACAGGTTGCGCGCAGTGCCGCCACCGTTCGCCGAAGTCCTGATGAGAGCTAATCTGCCTAAAATGTGCCAGACGCGAGCAGCTGCTTAAACTATAATCC
>NZ_JAQGFU010000085.1:0-19701 GCF_030078455.1 Klebsiella sp. Ech2A
CGGATGGAGCCGCGCCGGCCGCTGGCGCGGCTCAATCCGCAGATCGATGTTATCCCCCTGCGGCAGCGGCTGAGCGGCGAAGCGCTGCTGGCTGAAGTGGCGCAGGCCGATCTGGTGCTGGACTGTACCGATAACATGGAGAGCCGCCAGGCCATCAACGCCGCCTGCGTGAGCATGAAAACGCCGTTAATTACCGCCAGCGCCGTCGGGCTTGGCGGGCAGCTGATGGTCCTGACCCCGCCGTGGGAGCAGGGCTGCTATCGCTGCCTGTGGCCGGATACGGCCGAGCCCGAGCGCAGCTGCCGCACCGCGGGCATTATCGGGCCGGTGGTCGGCATGATGGGTACGCTGCAGGCGCTGGAGGCGATCAAGCTGCTCTCCGGCATGATCACGCCGCGTAATACGCTGCGGCTGTTTGACGCCCGTACCAGCGCCTGGCGCAGCCTGACGCTACAGCGGGCGCAGAGCTGTCCGGTATGCGGAGGACAACATGCAGATTTGGTTTAACGACGAACCGCTCCGCTGCGCCGATGCGCTCACCGTCGCCGCCCTGCTCGCTCAGCTGGAACAGCAGCAGGCGGGCATCGCGCTGGCGCTCAATCAACAGGTTCTGCCGCGCGAGCGGTGGGATCACCATCTTCTGCAGGAAGGCGATCGGGTCCTGCTTTTTCAGGTTATCGCCGGAGGCTGACATGTTACGTATCGCAGACAAAACGTTCGACTCACACATTTTTACCGGTACCGGGAAATTCTCCGCACCGGAGCTCATGGTCGAGGCAATCCGCGCCTCGGGAAGCCAGCTGGTGACGCTGGCGATGAAGCGCGTCGATTTACGTCAGCACAATGATGCGATCCTCGCGCCTTTACTGGCCGCCGGCGTCAGCCTGCTGCCGAATACCTCGGGCGCCAAAACGGCGGAAGAGGCCGTGTTCGCCGCCCGCCTGGCGCGGGAAGCCCTGGGCACCCACTGGCTGAAGCTGGAGATTCATCCGGACGCGCGCTGGCTGCTGCCGGACCCAATCGAAACCCTGAAGGCGGCGGAGATCCTGGTACGGGAAGGCTTCGTGGTTCTGCCCTACTGCGGCGCCGACCCGGTGCTGTGTAAGCGGCTGGAGGAGGCGGGCTGCGCGGCGGTGATGCCGCTCGGCGCGCCCATCGGCTCGAATCAGGGGCTGGAGACCCGCGCCATGCTGGAAATCATTATCGCCCAGGCCAGGGTGCCGGTGGTCGTTGACGCCGGTATTGGCGTGCCCAGCCATGCGGCGCAGGCGCTGGAGATGGGCGCCGACGCGGTGCTGGTGAATACCGCAATCGCCGTCGCCGACGATCCGGTGACCATGGCGCGCGCGTTTCGTCTGGCGGTAGAAGCGGGCCTGCTGGCCCGTCAGGCCGGACCCGGCGCGCGCAGCGCCCAGGCGCAGGCCACCAGCCCGCTGACCGGTTTTCTGGAGGCGCTGGCATGAGCACCTTCACCGACCGCTGGAAGCAGCTGGAGTGGGACGACATCCGCCTGCGCATCAACAGCAAAACCCCAGCCGACGTTGAGCGGGCGATAGCGGCGAAACAGCTTACTCGCGACGATATGATGGCCCTGCTCTCCCCCGCCGCCGCCGGCTATCTGGAGCCGCTGGCGCAGCGCGCGCAGCGCCTGACCCGCCAGCGCTTTGGCAACACCGTCAGCTTCTACGTTCCCCTCTATCTCTCTAACCTGTGCGCAAACGACTGCACCTACTGCGGCTTTTCGATGAGCAACCGCATCAAGCGCAAGACGCTGGATAGCGACGAAATTACCCGCGAGTGCGCCGCCATCCGCCAGATGGGCTTTGAGCATCTGCTGCTGGTCACCGGCGAACATCAGGGCAAAGTGGGGATGGACTATTTTCGCCAGCATCTGCCGGCGATCCGCAGCCGGTTCTCCTCGCTGCAAATGGAGGTGCAGCCGCTGAGCACCGAAGAGTACGCCGAGCTGAAAACGCTCGGCCTGGACGGCGTGATGGTCTATCAGGAAACCTATCATGAAAGCATGTACGCCCAGCATCATCTGAAAGGGAAGAAGCAGGACTTCTTCTGGCGTCTGGATACGCCGGATCGCCTTGGCGAGGCGGGGATCGATAAGATCGGCCTGGGCGCGCTCATTGGCCTCTCCGATAGCTGGCGCGTGGATTGCTATATGGTCGCCGAGCATCTGCTGTGGCTCCAGCAGCACTACTGGCGCAGCCGCTACTCGGTCTCCTTCCCCCGGCTGCGGCCCTGCGCCGGCGGGATCGAACCGGCATCGCTGATGGACGAGCGCCAGCTGGTGCAGACCATCTGCGCCTTCCGCCTGCTGGCGCCGGAGGTTGAGCTGTCGCTTTCAACCCGCGAAGCCCCCGATTTCCGCGATCGGGTGATCCCGCTGGCCATTAACAACGTCAGCGCATTTTCCAAAACGCAGCCCGGCGGCTACGCCGATGATCACCCCGAGCTGGAGCAGTTTGCTCCTCACGACGGCCGTCGCCCCGAAGAGGTCGCCAGCGCGCTGGTCGCTCGCGGGCTGCAGCCGGTATGGAAAGACTGGGATAGCTGGCTGGGACGCGCTACGCAGTCGCCCTGAAGAGGAGTGTAACGGCCTGAGCAGTTTGCGAGCCTGAACGCGAGAACAAAAACGGCAGATTGCTTGCCCTCTGCCGTTTTCCTATTCTGCTCCTGTCAGCAGCGGACGCTGACCAGGGCGATAATTTCTCTTCCTCATTTTCGCCCTGCCTCCTAAATGGATAGCCGATGGAGAGCGGGCGGAACCCCGGCCCGGTGAATTTAAATCCCTTGCCCTGGAAGGGCGTGGTTATAATTGACGAATAGTTACCTGATTCGCTCGGCAGGCATGCTGGCTAAACCTGCGGATTAACCCACGGTTTATACCTTCTGGAACGATTTACGACTCATGGCTCGTCACAACAGAAAACTCTCTTTTACTACGCCGATTCTGGTGGGGTTTGCGGGGATTTTACTCAGTTTTTTACTGATCGCAGCGTTCGTTACCGCCACTCAGAAAAAGAATTTCCTTGAGGACTATCACCACGTTAATCGCAACTTCACTCATAATCTGGCCATTAACTACACCGAATCATTGCTGCGCGTAAATGATCATATTCTCACCCGCGCCACCACCTTTTTTTCCCGCAATGACGAGCTGAATAATGCCGTTAATCTCGATCCACAGAAAGGCTTACGCACGTTGATGCAGCTTCAGGAGCTGATGCAAACCGTCTCTTCTATCTCACTGGCGGACACCCAGGCGCACTACCTGCGCGCGCCGGAGGTGCTGGAGACGGAAGATAGCCGGACGTTCGATCCTGAATCTCGTCCGTGGTTTATCAAACAGGCGGAAGCCAGTATGTTCAGCCTCTATACCCGCCCCTACCTGGATTACTTTACCCATCGCCCCACCGTTACCCTCTATCGCCCGGTCATCTCCCCGGAAGGACGGCTCAAAGGCAGCCTGGCCTTCCATATGGATCTGACATCGATGGGGTACGCGCTGCGGCAAATGGTGGCGCCGGTGCAGGGCGAGTTTTTTGTCGTGCAGCGCGACGGTAAGGTAGTGCTCCATCCGGATCCTGGCGCCCTGTTTAAGCCCTACGTCAGCAGCCGCCTGATGGATGACATGACCAGCGCAGAGGGACAGCTGTACGATACCGCCAGCGATAGATGGTATTACTACTATTCGTTTACCAATCCCGACTGGTTCGTTATCTACCGCGTCAATAATTCCACCCTCTTAGACCTGACGCGCTACGAAACCGATATTATCGTCTGGGGGTTCGCCCTCGCCGCCATTGTCATTATCCTGTTCGGCCTCTACCTGCGCCACGCTTCGCGCACGGTGCTGATGAATATCATCAACGCCATTAAGACCGGCGACGTCCAGCGCGCCCCTCGGCTGGAAGCGATGCTGAGCAAGGCTATCGAAAGCAATAAGCAGCGCGAGCTCACCTACGTGCGCCAGGCCACCATCGATGCCCTAACCGGCTGTAAAAACCGCCGCGCCTTCGATAGCGACATCGCGGCGCTGATGAACGATCGTCAGCCGTTCGCCCTGGCGCTGGTCGACATCGATAACTTTAAATCGATTAACGACACCTGGGGCCACCTCAACGGCGATATCGTGCTGCGCAGCGTCGCCCGTGAAGGGCTGCAAATCCTGCAGCCGCTGCAGATTTCACTCTACCGCTACGGCGGAGAGGAGTTTGCCGTGGTATTTACCGCAGAGCATCTCACTCATGCCCATACGCTGCTCGAAAGCTGGCGGATTAAGATTGCCCGGCGCACCTGGCGTGAAGAGGGGCTAAGCGTAACCTTCAGCGCCGGCCTCGGCGAATGGAATATGGAGCCGCTGGATAAACTGGTGGTCAGCGTGGACGAAGCGCTCTATAAAGCGAAACAGCAGGGCAAGAATCAGATAGTCAGAACCTAAAGCCCTCCCCTCGTAAAGCCCGCTTCGGCGGGCTTTTTTGTCTTTTCAGCCCGCAAACCGAAACCGGTTTCATTATTTTGTGATGCCTTACACACAATCGCTGCAAAGCGGTTGTTCCGTCACCCTGCCCGCGCTAAAGATGGTACATCAAGGAACATAAAGGCGACGAACTATGAAGAATATCGTTTTATGCTGTGCCGCAGGTATGTCCACCAGCATGCTGGTTCAACGTATGCAAGCTGCCGCGCAGCAGAAAGGGGTGGAAGTCTCGATTAAAGCCGTGCCGGTGGCCGAATTTAAGGACAACCTGGCGGCTGCCGATATTATCCTGCTGGGCCCGCAGGTGAAATACGAGCAGGCAAAACTGCAGGCGCTGGCCGATCCGTTCGGTAAAAAAGTCGCCGTTATCGATATGATGGATTACGGCATGATGAAAGGCGATGCCGTTCTGGATAAAGCCCTGAAGTTGATGGAGTAAGAGATGGAAGATTTAGAAACGATCATTATGGAGCTGTTGGTTAACGCCGGTTCAGCGCGTAGCTCTGCATTAACCGCACTGCAGCTGGCGCGCAAAGGCGATTTTGCCGCCGCCGAGCAGGCGATGGCAGAATCTCATGAATTTGTGAAGCACGCGCACAAAATCCAGACCCAGCTTATCGGTCTGGATGAAGGGTCCGGCAAGCTTCCGGTCAACCTGATTACCGTTCACTCTCAGGACCACCTGATGAACGCAATGGTCATCCAGGATCTGGCGACCGATATGATCGAACTGTATCGCCGTATTCCGCAGTAAATGAAACCGCTTTATGCAGCAGGTGCCCGTTCGGCACCTGCTTTTTTTATTACAGAAATCCGTAGAGCGCGGCAAATATCCAGCCAAATACGCACGAGACGCTGACGCCAATGAGCCCCGGCAGAATAAAGCTGTGGTTAATCACAAAGCGGCCGATGCGGGTCGTCCCCGAGCGGTCGAACTGAATAGCGGCCAGGTCACTGGGGTAGGTTGGCAGAATATAATAGCCGTAGCACGCCGGCGCGGACGCCACGATATAGGCCGGGTCGACGCCAATCGCTAGCGCAACCGGGACAATCGCCGCCAGCGCCGCCGCCTGCGAGTTGACGAATTTGGAGACAATCAGCAGGACGATAGCGTAGGCCCACGGATACTCTTTTACCATCTCGCCCAGCACGCCCTTAATCTCCGACATGTGCGCACCAAACATGGTCTCCGCCATCCATGCAATGCCGTATACCGCCACAATGGCGATCATTCCCGAGCGAAATACCTCATTTTTAGAAATAGCGGCCGGATTGGTTTTGGTGATGATGATGATCAGCGCCCCGGAAAGCAGCATAAACATCTGGATAACCAGCACCATCGACAGCGGCTTGCCGTCGAATACGGGCCGCAGCTCGGAAAATGCGCCCAGCAGGGCAACTACGACAATCGACGCCAGGAAGATCCACATCGCCACCCAGTTGCTGGCCGGCAGCTTGCGGTCCAGCAGCGTTGCGGTGTCGCCGTAGACGTAGTGGCGGTTTTCCGGCGTCGCGATAAATGCCTGGAACTCTTCGTCTTTATCCAAATCCTTGCCGCGGAACCAGCTAAAAATACCGATCGCCAGAATGCCCAGCAGGGTTGAAGGAATGGTGATCGCCAGCAGGTCGAGAAACTCCAGGTGCTTGCCGTTAAACGTAAAGTTACCGAGCATTGCCACCAGCGAAACGACCGCAACGGAAACCGGGCTGGCGATAATACCCATCTGTGCGCCAATGGAGCTTGCCGCCATAGGACGCTCGGGACGAATATTATTCTTAATCGCGACGTCATAGATAATCGGCAGGATGGTATAGACCACGTGGCCGGTGCCGCACAGGATCGTCAGCGTACAGGTTACAAATGGCGCAACGATTGAAACGTACTTTGGATTACGCCGCAGGAGCTTTTCGGCAATCTGCAGCATCACGTCTAACCCGCCGGAAGCCTGTAGCGTCGCCGAGGCGGCTACTACCGCAATAATCACCAGCATGACATCAACCGGCGGTTTTCCCGGCTGAAGATGGAAGACAAAGACTAAAATAACCAGCCCGATGCCGCCTAAAAGGCCCAGCGCAATCCCGCCTTTTCTGGCTCCATAAAACAAACACACTAAGATAATGACGAGTTGTATAGCAAATTCCATGCATCCCCCAGAACCACTCTATTAGGTCGAAAACATCTATCGCGGTCGTCTCATCCTTATTTAGCGGCCTCCTCAATGGCGTTTTAAATAGACGAAGCGGCGCCTCAGCGGGTGAGAACTGAAAATAAGGAAAGGCGCAATCACCTGATTATCCGGATTTTTTGACTATACCTTTTTTGATTTTTAATTTTTTGATACACGTAGAACTTTTACCCATATATTTACTATGGAATAAAAACATGAGCGGCTGGCGGGGTTTATATTAATAGAATAAGGCTTAATTGCTGCTTAGCTATTAATGGAATGTAATCAAATATAGATTAAATAAAATCACGCGCCGCTGAGGCAGCGCGTGAATAAAAAAAGCCAGTCAGGAGACCTGACTGGCTTTTTCAGCATAGCGTCAACGATTAATCGTTGTCTGAACCGCCCAGACCCGCGTTCAGCAGCTCTGCCAGGTTGGCAGAAGCTTCTTCGACGGTAACCTGCGGTGCAGCAGGCTGTTCGCCGGCTGCCCTGCGGCGCATACGATCCTGGTGGTAGGCATAGCCGGTACCAGCCGGGATCAGACGACCCACGATAACGTTCTCTTTCAGGCCACGCAGTTCGTCGCGTTTGCCCGCAACGGCTGCTTCGGTCAGGACACGGGTAGTCTCCTGGAACGATGCTGCAGAGATGAACGATTCGGTTGCCAGAGACGCTTTGGTGATACCCAGCAGGTCGCGGGAGTAAGTTGCCGCAACTTTGCCATTCGCTTCCAGATCGCGGTTAGCAATCTTGACGCGGGAGTATTCAACCTGCTCGCCTTCCAGGAAGTCGGAGCTACCGGCACTGTCGATGGTCGCTTTACGCAGCATCTGACGAACGATAACTTCGATGTGCTTATCGTTAATCTTAACGCCTTGCAGACGGTAAACGTCCTGTACTTCGTTGGTGATATAACGCGTTACCGCGTGTACGCCACGAAGACGCAGAATGTCGTGCGGCGCTTCCGGACCGTCGGAAACCACGTCACCACGTTCTACACGTTCACCTTCAAACACGTTCAGCTGACGCCATTTCGGAATCATCTCTTCGTATGGATCGCTACCGTCTAACGGAGTGATGACCAGACGACGTTTACCTTTGGTTTCTTTACCGAAGGAGATGATACCGCTGATTTCTGCCAGAATTGCCGGCTCTTTCGGGCGACGCGCTTCGAACAGGTCAGCAACGCGCGGCAGACCACCGGTGATATCCTTGGTACCGCTGGATTCCTGAGGAATACGCGCCAGTGCGTCACCCGCACTGATCTGGATACCATCTTCCAGCTGGACAATCGCTTTACCCGGCAGGAAGTACTGTGCAGCCATATCGGTGCCAGGGATCAGAACGTCGTTACCGTTGGCATCAACGATTTTCAGGGCCGGACGCAGGTCTTTACCACCCGCGGTACGTTCTGCAGAATCCAGAACCACCAGCGAAGACAGACCGGTCAGCTCGTCGGTCTGACGAGTAATGGTCTGGCCGTCAATCATGTCAGTAAAGCGGATGAAACCGCTAACTTCAGTGATAACCGGCATGGTGTGCGGATCCCAGTTTGCCACGGTTTCCCCGCCGGCAACCTGCTCACCGTCGCCTTTCGCCATCACCGCACCGTAAGGAACTTTATAGCTCTCTTTGGTACGACCGAATTCGTCGATCAGCTTCAGTTCGGTGTTACGCGAGGTCACTACCAGCTTACCGGTAGAGTTGACAACCGATTTAGCGTTGCTAAGGCGGATGCTACCTTTGTTTTTCACCTGGATGCTGGATTCAGCAGCCGCACGAGATGCCGCACCACCGATGTGGAACGTACGCATCGTCAGCTGTGTACCCGGCTCACCGATGGACTGTGCCGCGATAACGCCGATTGCTTCACCTTTGTTGATGATGTGGCCACGCGCCAGGTCACGACCGTAGCAGTGCGCACATACACCAAAGTCGGTGTCACAGGATACGACGGAACGCACTTTAACGGAGTCAACGGAGTTCTCTTCCAGCAGGTCACACCAGTGCTCATGCAGCAGCGTGTTGCGTGGAACCAGAATATCCGCCGTACCCGGCTTCAGAACGTCTTCAGCGGTCACACGACCCAGTACGCGATCGCGCAGCGGCTCTTTAACATCACCACCCTCGATAACCGGGGTCATGGTAATGCCTTCCAGGGTGCCACAGTCGTCTTCAGTAACCACCAGGTCCTGTGCAACGTCAACCAGACGACGAGTCAGGTAACCGGAGTTCGCTGTTTTCAGTGCGGTATCCGCCAGACCTTTACGCGCACCGTGCGTGGAGATGAAGTACTGGAGTACGTTCAGACCTTCACGGAAGTTCGCGGTGATCGGCGTTTCGATGATGGAGCCATCCGGCTTCGCCATCAGACCACGCATACCAGCAAGCTGACGAATCTGTGCCGCAGAACCACGCGCACCGGAGTCGGCCATCATGTAGATGCTGTTGAAGGAAACCTGCTGCTCTTCGACGCCGTCACGGTTAATAACGGTTTCGGTTTGCAGGTTATCCATCATCGCTTTGGATACACGATCGTTCGCCGCAGCCCAGATATCGATAACTTTGTTGTAGCGTTCGCCCGCGGTAACCAGACCGGACTGGAACTGTTCCTGGATTTCAGCAACTTCAGCTTCCGCTTCGCTGATGATCTCGTGTTTTTTCTCCGGGATGACCATGTCATCAATACCAACGGATGCACCTGAACGCGCTGCATAAGCAAAGCCGGTGTACATCGTCTGGTCCGCAAAAATAACTGTCGGTTTCAGGCCCAGAATACGGTAGCAGGTGTTCAGCATTTTGGAGATCGCTTTCTTACCCAGCGCCTGGTTCACGATAGTGAACGGCAGACCTTTAGGCACGATCATCCACAGAATCGCACGGCCAACGGTCGTGTCCTTCAGGCTGGTTTTCGCTACGAACTGGCCGTTTTCATCTTTTTCGTATTCGGTGATACGCACTTTAACGCGCGCATGCAGAGAGGCCAGGCCAGCGCGATAAATACGCTCGGCTTCTTTCGGGCCAGTCAGCACCATGCCTTCGCCTTTGGCGTTAACACAGTCACGGGTCATGTAGTACAGACCCAGTACAACGTCCTGAGACGGAACGATGATAGGCTCGCCGTTCGCCGGGGACAGGATGTTGTTGGTAGACATCATCAGCGCACGCGCTTCCAGCTGGGCTTCCAGCGTCAGCGGTACGTGAACAGCCATCTGGTCACCATCGAAGTCGGCGTTATAGGCCGCACAGACCAGCGGGTGCAGCTGGATAGCTTTACCTTCGATCAGTACCGGCTCAAATGCCTGGATACCCAAACGGTGCAGGGTTGGTGCACGGTTCAGCAGTACCGGGTGTTCGCGGATAACTTCGTCCAGGATATCCCAAACGACGGCTTCTTCGCGCTCAACCATTTTCTTCGCAGCTTTAATGGTGGTAGCAAGACCACGCAGTTCCAGCTTGCCGTAGATGAACGGTTTGAACAGCTCCAGCGCCATTTTCTTCGGCAGACCGCACTGATGCAGACGCAGGTATGGACCTACGGTGATAACAGAACGACCGGAGTAGTCAACGCGTTTACCCAGCAGGTTCTGACGGAAACGACCCTGTTTACCTTTGATCATATCGGCCAAAGATTTCAGAGGACGTTTGTTAGAACCGGTGATAGCACGGCCGCGACGACCGTTATCCAGCAGGGCGTCAACCGCTTCCTGCAGCATACGTTTTTCGTTGCGTACGATGATATCCGGCGCAGCCAGATCCAGCAGACGTTTCAGACGGTTGTTACGGTTAATGACGCGACGATACAAATCGTTCAGGTCAGAAGTCGCGAAACGACCACCATCCAGCGGAACCAGCGGACGCAGATCTGGCGGCAGAACCGGCAGAACGGTCAGGATCATCCACTCCGGCTTGTTGCCAGACTGAACGAAAGCTTCCAGCAGTTTGATACGCTTGGTCAGCTTTTTACGCTTGGTTTCGGAGTTGGTTTCGTTCAACTCTTCACGCAGCTGTTCGCATTCCTGCTCCAGATCCATGCTCTTCAGCAGGGCCTGAATAGCTTCGGCGCCCATCTTCGCGTCGAACTCGTCGCCGAACTCTTCCAGCGCGTCCAGATACTGCTCTTCTGTCAGGATCTGGTTGCGTTCGAGGTTCGTCATCCCGCCTTCGATAACCACATAAGATTCGAAGTACAGAACGCGTTCGATATCACGCAGCGGCATATCCAGCAGCAGGCCGATACGGGACGGCAGCGACTTCAGGAACCAAATGTGGGCGGTCGGAGACGCCAGCTCGATGTGGCCCATGCGCTCACGACGCACTTTAGTCTGGGTCACTTCAACGCCGCACTTCTCACAGATCACACCACGGTGTTTCAGGCGCTTGTACTTACCGCACAGGCACTCGTAATCTTTTACTGGCCCGAAAATACGCGCACAGAAAAGGCCGTCACGTTCTGGTTTGAACGTACGGTAGTTAATGGTTTCCGGCTTTTTAACTTCACCGAAAGACCATGAACGGATCATGTCTGGCGAGGCCAGAGCAATTTTGATCGCATCAAACTCTTCGGTTTTAGTCTGCGCTTTCAGAAACTTTAATAAATCTTTCACGGATTTGCTCCCGTCGGAGTTAGCACAATCTGGCGCCGGGTATGACCCCGGCACCAGTGACCTGTTTGAGCGAGAGTTACTCGTCTTCCAGTTCGATGTTGATGCCCAGCGAGCGAATCTCTTTCAACAGTACGTTGAAGGATTCCGGCATGCCCGGTTCCATCTGATGGTTGCCGTCCACGATGTTTTTATACATCTTGGTACGACCGTTAACGTCATCAGACTTGACGGTAAGCATTTCCTGCAGGGTGTATGCCGCGCCGTAAGCTTCCAGCGCCCATACTTCCATCTCACCGAAGCGCTGACCACCGAACTGAGCCTTACCACCCAGCGGCTGCTGAGTAACCAGGCTGTAAGAACCGGTAGAACGCGCATGCATCTTGTCATCAACCAGGTGGTTCAGTTTCAGCATGTACATATAGCCGACGGTAACCTGGCGTTCGAACTGCTCGCCGGTACGACCGTCGAACAGGGTAATCTGACCGGAAGTCGGCAGGCCACCCAGCTGTAACAGTTCCTTGATTTCAGACTCTTTCGCACCGTCGAATACCGGCGTTGCGATCGGCATACCTTTTTTCAGGTTTTCAGCAAGACGCAGAACTTCATCATCGGTGAAGGTATTCAAATCAACCTTCTGGCGAACGTCTGTACCCAGATCGTACGCTTTCTGGATGAATTCGCGCAGCTTGGCGACTTCCTGCTGCTGTTTCAGCATGGCGTTGATTTTCTCGCCGATGCCTTTCGCAGCCATACCCAAGTGGGTTTCCAGAATCTGACCGATGTTCATACGAGACGGTACGCCCAGCGGGTTCAGTACGATGTCTACCGGCGTGCCGTTTTCATCGTAAGGCATATCTTCGATCGGGTTGATCTTAGAGATAACACCCTTGTTACCGTGACGGCCTGCCATTTTATCACCAGGCTGAATCTGACGTTTAACGGCCAGATACACTTTAACAATCTTCAGCACGCCAGGTGCCAGATCGTCGCCCTGAGTAATTTTACGGCGTTTCGCTTCGAGTTTTTTCTCGAACTCGTGTTTCAGTTCGTCGTACTGCTCAGCCAGCTGCTCCAGCTGATTTTGTTTCTCTTCGTCGGCCAGGCCCAGTTCCAGCCAGCGGTCACGCGGCAGCTTGTCGAGCTTCTCAGCTTCAACGCCGCCGGAGACCAGCACCGCGTAGATACGACCAAACAGGCCAGCTTCGAAGATCTGCAGTTCTTCAGACAGGTCTTTTTTCGCCTGCTTCAGCTGCATTTCTTCGATTTCCAGCGCACGCTTGTCTTTCTCAACGCCGTCGCGGGTAAAGACCTGAACGTCGATAACGGTACCGGAAACACCGTTCGGTACGCGCAGAGAAGAGTCTTTAACGTCAGACGCTTTCTCACCGAAGATCGCGCGCAGCAGTTTCTCTTCTGGCGTCAGCTGGGTTTCACCTTTCGGCGTAACCTTACCAACCAGAATGTCGCCGCCGGTCACTTCTGCACCGATGTAAACGATACCGGATTCGTCCAGTTTGGAGAGCGCAGCTTCACCCACGTTCGGGATATCAGCGGTGATCTCTTCCGGCCCCAGCTTGGTGTCACGAGACACGCACGCCAGTTCCTGGATATGAATCGTGGTGAAACGATCTTCCTGAACCACACGCTCGGAGACGAGGATGGAGTCTTCGAAGTTGTAGCCGTTCCACGGCATGAACGCTACGCGCATGTTCTGACCGAGAGCCAGTTCACCGAGGTCGGTGGACGGACCGTCTGCCAGCACGTCGCCGCGCTCAATTGGCTCACCCAGCGACACGCAAGGCATCTGGTTGATGCAGGTGTTCTGGTTAGAACGGGTGTACTTGGTCAGGTTATAGATGTCGATGCCGGCTTCGCCCGGGTACATCTCATCATCGTTAACTTTGATAACGATACGGGATGCATCCACGTACTGAACGGTACCGCCACGTTTAGCAACCGCAGTAACACCGGAGTCAACGGCAACAGCACGTTCCATACCGGTACCAACCAGCGGCTTATCAGCGCGCAGAGTCGGAACCGCCTGACGTTGCATGTTCGCACCCATCAATGCACGGTTGGCGTCATCGTGTTCCAGGAACGGGATCAGGGACGCACCGACGGAAACCACCTGCTGGGTGGATACGTCCATGTAGTCAACCTGGTCGCGGCTGAACAAGCTGGATTCGCCTTTACTACGGCAGGTTACCAGGTCTTCTTCAAAGTGGCCTTCGTCATCCAGGTTGGAGTTCGCCTGAGCGATGACGTAGTTACCTTCTTCGATAGCGGAGAGGTAATGAATTTCGTCGGTGACAACACCGTCAGTCACTTTACGATACGGAGTCTCGAGGAAGCCGTATTCGTTAGTCTGTGCGTACACGGACAGGGAGTTGATCAGACCGATGTTCGGGCCTTCAGGCGTTTCGATTGGGCATACGCGACCGTAGTGGGTCGGGTGTACGTCTCGAACTTCAAAGCCTGCGCGCTCGCGGGTCAGACCGCCTGGGCCGAGTGCAGAGATACGACGTTTGTGCGTAATCTCGGACAGCGGGTTGTTCTGGTCCATAAACTGAGACAGCTGGCTGGAACCAAAGAACTCTTTCACTGCTGCGGAAATTGGCTTGGCGTTGATCATATCCTGAGGCATCAGGGTATCCAGATCGCCCAGGGACAGACGCTCTTTAACCGCACGCTCTACGCGAACCAGGCCAACGCGGAACTGGTTTTCCGCCATTTCGCCAACGGAACGGATACGACGGTTGCCGAGGTGGTCGATATCATCGACTTCGCCAATGCCGTTACGGATACCGATGAGCTTCTTCATCACTTCGATGATGTCGTCTTTGCTCAGGATACCGGAACCTTCGATTTCGTCACGCAGCAGAGAACGGTTGAACTTCATACGACCAACCGCGGACAGATCGTAGCGGTCTTCGGAGAAGAACAGGTTCTCAAACAGGTTTTCAGCCGCTTCACGAGTCGGCGGCTCGCCCGGGCGCATCATGCGGTAGATTTCTACCAGCGCGCTCAGACGATCGTTGGTCGGGTCGACGCGTACGGTTTCAGAGATGTACGCACCGTGATCGAGATCGTTGGTGAACAGAGTTTCGATGCGCTTATGACCGGACTGGCTCAGTTTGGCCAGCAGATCGAGGCTCAGCTCCATGTTCGCCGGGCAGATCAGTTCGCCGGTCGCTGTATCGACATAGTCTTTAGCAGCAACTTTACCCGCGATGTATTCAACCGGAACTTCGATAAGCTTGATATCGTCTTTTTCCAGCTGGCGGATATGGCGAGCGGTAATACGGCGTGCTTTCTCGACGTAGATCTTACCGTTAGCTTCGATGTCGAAGGACGCGGTTTCACCACGCAGACGCTCCGGAATCAGCTCCATCTGCAGCTTGTTGTCGCGAATTTCAAAGACCACTTTTTCGAAGAACAGGTCAAGGATCTGCTCAGTGGTGTAATTCAGCGCGCGCAGGATGATCGTTGCCGGCAGCTTACGACGGCGGTCGATACGGACAAACAGGTTGTCTTTCGGATCGAATTCGAAGTCCAGCCAGGAACCACGGTAAGGGATGATACGTGCGTTATACAGGACCTTACCGGAAGAGTGAGTCTTACCTTTGTCACTGTCAAAGAAGACGCCCGGGCTACGGTGCAGCTGAGAAACGATAACACGCTCGGTACCGTTGATAACAAAGGTACCGTTGTCGGTCATGAGCGGAATTTCGCCCATGTAGACTTCTTGTTCTTTGATGTCTTTAACGGTGCCTTCCGGCGCTTCACGCTCGTAGATCACCAGGCGCAGTTTAACGCGCAACGGTGCCGAGTAGGTCACGCCGCGGATCTGGCACTCTTTAACATCAAATACAGGTTCGCCCAGACGGTAGCTGACGTATTGCAGCTCGGAGTTACCGCTGTAGCTTTTAATCGGGAACACGGAACGGAAGGCTGCTTCCAGACCATATTGCCCTTCAGGATCTTGCTCGATAAACTTCTGGAACGAATCAAGCTGGATAGAAAGGAGATAAGGTATGTCCAGAACCTGCGGACGTTTACCAAAATCCTTACGAATACGTTTTTTCTCGGTATAGGAGTAAACCATAGGGTTCCTCAGCTCGCTGACAAGTCGACCCGTCTGCCTCAGAAAGGCAGTTTTTTATGCAACACTATTTTGTGGACCGGAAAATGGAACACTTTCCGCAATACCTGTTGCTATCACGCTTAAACCATTTCGTCGCGATTTACACAGAGCGAGCACCCTGTCGCAGTATATTAAGTCGTCGATAGAAACATGCATTGTCAGGACAACCAGCAGTCAAACAGTGTGAAATGCTACTGGCGCCTTACAGCGCAAAAAGGCTGGTGACTAAATAGTCACCAGCCATCAGCCTGATTACTCAGGCTGCAACCGGAAAGGTTGGCTTATTTGACTTCAACTTCAGCGCCAGCTTCTTCCAGAGATTTTTTCAGTGCTTCTGCGTCATCTTTGCTGATGCCTTCTTTCAGGGCAGCAGGTGCAGATTCTACCAAGTCTTTAGCTTCTTTCAGACCCAGGCCAGTTGCGCTACGTACTGCTTTGATTACAGCAACTTTGTTAGCGCCAGCAGCTTTCAGAATTACGTCGAATTCAGTTTTTTCTTCAGCAGCTTCAGCCGGGCCAGCAGCTACAGCTACAGCAGCAGCAGCGGAAACACCGAATTTTTCTTCCATTGCAGAGATCAGCTCAACAACGTCCATTACGGACATAGCGGATACTGCTTCAATGATTTGATCTTTAGTGATAGACATTTAAATTGTTCCTGAATATCAGAATAAGTTTATACGTAAGCGAGTGCTTTATAAAGACAACTGCGATTAAGCAGCTTCTTTCGCATCGCGTACAGCAGCCAGAGTGCGAACCAGTTTGCCAGCCGAAGCTTCTTTCATGGTTGCCATCAGGCGTGCAATTGCTTCGTCGTAGGTCGGCAGAGTTGCCAGGCGGTCGATTTGCGACGCCGGGATCAGCTCGCCTTCAAAGGCTGCGGCTTTAACCTCGAATTTTGCATTCGCTTTCGCGAACTCTTTGAACAGACGAGCGGCAGCGCCCGGGTGTTCCATAGAGTATGCAATCAGGGTCGGACCAACAAACGTGTCTTTCAGGCACTCGAACTGAGTACCTTCAACGACGCGGCGCAGCAGGGTGTTGCGGACAACACGCATGTAAACGCCAGCTTCACGACCTGCTTTACGCAGTTCAGTCATTTTATCTACAGTAACGCCACGAGAATCCGCAACTACTGCAGACAGCGCGCCTTTGGCTACTTCGCTGACTTCAGCAACAATCGCTTGTTTGTCTTGAAGATTTAAAGCCATTAGCTTTGCTCCTGGATGTTTGCCAGAGCTCATGCTCTGGAACTCACTTCACTCTACTCAACGAATAGAGCGTCTTAAATACGGTGAGCAGAAACAAGCCAGAGTATCCAAAAATAATCTTAGCGTTCTGTCACCGTCTACGCAGGGCATTAAGTTTCTTGCGAAACACCTGCGGTCTTCGACGGAGGCCTGGATAGGCCAGGCTCCAACGAACAAATTCTTTCTACCCTTCGCTATTCAGGCCGTGCCGGCGTTGGCTGTCTTCGCTCACACCGGTCACATAGTTCACTATGCTCCCGGAGATTCACTCAGTTGCCGCCTTGCCACAACCTGACTATCTCGGATAGCGTTCTGCACGTAGCAGAATCGTGGGGGTAGAATTGTAGACAAATCCACCGCCCACGTAAAGCTAATCTTAGTTCGCAGAAGCGCTCAGACCAGCCTGATCAACGGCAACGCCAGCACCCATGGTGGTGGAGAGGCTAACTTTCTTGATGAAAACGCCTTTTGCCTGAGTCGGTTTTGCTTTTTTCAGCGCAACCAGCAGGGCTTCCAGGTTTTCTTTCAGTTTGTCAGCGTCAAAGTCCACTTTACCGATGGTGGTGTGGATGATGCCGTTTTTGTCGTTACGATAGCGAACCTGACCTGCTTTAGCGTTCTTAACAGCTTCAGCAACGTTCGGAGTAACGGTACCCACTTTCGGGTTTGGCATCAGGCCACGCGGACCCAGAACCTGGCCCAGCTGGCCAACAACGCGCATTGCATCCGGGGAAGCAATAACAACGTCGAAGTTCATTTCGCCTTTTTTAATCTGGTCTGCCAGATCTTCCATACCTACCAGCTCGGCGCCTGCAGCTTTAGCAGCTTCAGCGTTCGGGCCCTGGGCAAATACGGCTACGCGAACGGAACGACCGGTACCGTGCGGCAGTACTGTTGCGCCACGGACGTTCTGGTCAGATTTACGAGCGTCGATGCCGAGGTTAACGGCAACGTCTACGCTTTCGGTAAATTTAGCGGTGGCCAGCTCTTTCAGCAGAGCAATAGCTTCGTTGATGTCGTACTGTTTAGTCACATCAACTTTGTCACGGATCACGCGCATACGCTTGGTCAGTTTAGCCATTTCTTAATCCTCTACTACCAGGCCCATGGAACGTGCAGTACCTTCAATGGAGCGAGTCATCGCTTCAATGTCAGAACCAGTCATGTCGGCAGCTTTGGTCTGCGCGATTTCCTGCAGCTGAGCGCGGGAAATTTTACCTACTTTATCTTTGTTCGGCTTACCGGAACCAGACTTGATGCCTGCAGCTTTCTTCAGCAGAACGGCAGCCGGCGGGGTCTTGGTAACAAAGGTAAAGGAACGGTCAGCGTAAACGGTAATAACAACCGGAGTCGGCAGACCTTTTTCCAGAGATTCTGTTTTGGCGTTGAACGCTTTACAGAATTCCATGATGTTCACACCCTGCTGACCCAGTGCTGGACCAACCGGCGGGCTCGGGTTTGCCATACCAGCTGCAACCTGCAGCTTGACGTAGGCTTGTACTTTCTTAGCCATTTAAATTTCCTCGTTTGGGTATAACGCCTTTAGAAAGGCTCCCCGTTATCAATATCGTCTTACGGACACAGGGTCCATAAAAACAAAAGGCGCGAAATTGTATGTCAATTTCGCGCCTCATGCAACGATTAAATCGCTGCTTTTTTGATCGTCGCTTAGGCTTTTTCTACCTGAGCAAAGTCCAGCTCGACCGGAGTCGCACGGCCAAAGATCGAAACAGAAACCTTCAGACGGGACTTCTCGTAGTCAACTTCTTCAACAACGCCGTTGAAGTCAGCAAACGGACCATCGCTGACGCGGACCATTTCGCCCGGCTCGAACAGCGTTTTAGGACGCGGCTTATCGCCAACCTGCTGAAGACGGTTCATGATCGCGTCGACTTCTTTGTCGCTGATCGGCGCAGGACGGTCGGATGTACCGCCGATAAAGCCCATCACGCGCGGTACGCTGCGCACCAGGTGCCAGCTTGCGTCGTTCATCACCATCTGGACCAGAACGTAACCCGGGAAGAATTTGCGCTCGCTCTTGCGGCGCAGGCCACCACGGATTTCGACCACTTCTTCGGTCGGAACCATGACTTCGCCAAACAGCTCTTCCATATTGTGTAATTTGATATGTTCACGCAACGAGGTAGCTACGCGACCTTCAAAACCGGAAAACGCCTGAACGACGTACCAGCGTTTTTTAGGAGCTTCAGACATCTCAGAACCTCAGGCCAGTGATAAAGGATACCAGGCGAACCAGAATACCATCCAGTCCCCACAGGATCAGTGACATTACCGCAGTTACCGCGGCAACAATCAGCGTGGTGTGCAATGTTTCCTGGCGAGTAGGCCAGATTACCTTGCGGACTTCGGTTCTCGCTTCACGGGCGAAAGCTACGGTCGCCTTACCTTTTGTGGTTAACAGCGCGACGCCACCGGCAGCAGCGATCAGAATCACCACGGCCAGCGCACGCACTGCCAGCATAATGTCACGATAAAGGAAGTTGCCTACGATGGCCACAATCAGCAGCACGGCAACGATCGTCCACTTCATCGCTTCCAGGCCGCGCCCGCTCCCTTGAGCTTCGGTATTCGCACTCATAAACCAACCTGTCACAAGAATTCAGACAAATAATTTTGCCCCGCGAGAGCGAGGCAACCAAACCGAAATGCTCTGCTGCGTTTCGGATTTAACGCCCTCTACAGAGCCTGTCTCAGCAATGATTATGACAAAAAAAATCACTGATGAGCCAGGTTCTGGTTCGAAAGCGTGCAAAAAGGGCATCAAATGATGCCCTTTTATTGCGCATTGCGTCAAATGTTATCAGCGATTAGCTGAGAACTTTAGCAACCACGCCCGCGCCAACGGTACGACCGCCTTCACGGATTGCGAAACGCAGACCGTCGTCCATCGCGATCGGGTGGATCAGGGTAACAACCATTTTGATGTTGTCGCCCGGCATTACCATCTCTACGCCTTCCGGCAGTTCGATGGTGCCAGTCACGTCAGTTGTACGGAAGTAGAACTGCGGACGGTAGC
>NZ_JAQGFU010000086.1:0-19441 GCF_030078455.1 Klebsiella sp. Ech2A
GCACCACGCGCTCGCCGTGGCCGGAGGGCAGCGTCGAGACGCGCACGTCAACGGCGCGCCCGCCGATGCGCAGCGCCATGCGGCCATCCTGCGGAATACGCTTTTCCGCGATGTCGAGGTTGGCCATCACCTTAATGCGCGAAATCAGCAGGGCCGCAAGCCGACGCTGTGGGCGGAGGATCTCCCGCAGCACGCCATCGACGCGAAAGCGGATCTGCAGGTGGCGCTCGTAGGTTTCGATATGAATATCCGAGGCCTGCTCTTTGATAGCCTCCGTCAGCATGGCGTTGATCAGGCGGATAATCGGCGCATCGTCCTCGCTGTCCAGCAGATCGTCGGTGTCGGGCAACTCGTCGGCGAGGGTGTATAAATCCAGCTCGTTGCCGATATCGGCCATCATGCGCCGGGCTTCCGCCGAATCGCGCTGGTAGCTCAGCACCAGCAGCTTCTCGAACTCGTCGGCGGCCAGCCGCTGGACCTCGATCGGCCTGTCCGCTACCCGGCGCGCCTCAAGCAGCGCCGCCGTCGGCGCCTCGGCGAGGCAGCGGACGGCGCAGGTCGCGCCGTCGCTCAGCAGGATAATGCCGTGGGCGCGGGCGTAGACGAAAGGCAGCAGCGGGCGGCTCTCCGCCAGCGGCGTCACGGCTGGCCTCCGAGGTTGAAGGCGTCGATAGCGGCGGCTATCCGACGAAACGCGGCGGTATCCTGCTGAGGGTAGATATGCAGCAGGTCATCGTTCAGCGACGCTTCCGTGCCGTCTTTGCCGCGCTGTTTGGTTTGCGCGTCGTTAAAGGCGGTGTACTGGCCGGAAGAGGCCTGTCGGTAGCCGTCGCGGTCGCGAATGATGGTCGGACGGATAAACAGCATCAGGTTGCGTTTGGAGACCTTTTTGCTGGTAGAGCGGAACAGGGCGCCAATCACCGGGATATCGCCGAGCAGCGGCACCTTATCGGCGGAGTCGGTGACGCTTTTGTCCAGCAGCCCGCCCACGACGACGGTTTCGCCGCTGCCGACCAGCACCGCGTTGTTCACCGTGCGGGTATTGAAGGTGGCGCCTAAATCCGAGCTGGTGCTGGAGGCGGAGTCGGCGACGCTGGAGACCTCCTGCTCGATCTCCAGCAGCACCGAGTCCCCTTCGTTAATCTGCGGCTTGACCTTCAGCTTGATGCCGACGGTTTTGCGTTCGACGGTATTGAAGATGTTATCGCCGGAGGTGGTCTGCGAGCCGCTGAGCACCGGCACCTCCTGGCCGACGTTAAAAGTCGCCTCCATGTTGTCGAGGGTGACTATGCTGGGGGTGGCGAGAATATCGTTCTTGCTGCTGCTGGAGAGGGCGGTGAGCAGCATCGCCCAGTTCCCCTGGTAGAACCCGGCGGCGATGCCGTTAAAGGAGCTCAGGGCGCTGGCGAGCGAGCTGGTGACCGTGCCGTCTTTGTTGTACTGGTTGGCGCCGGCAATGGCCGTTGAGATCGGCAGCCCGCTGTTGTTGAACTGGGTCATGCCGGCATTTTTATTGGCCCACTGCACGCCCAGATTGAGGCCATCGGCGTCCTGGACCTCGGCAATAATCGCTTCAACCAGCACCTGCGGACGGCGAATATCCAGCTGGGCGATGACCCGCTCGAGGTCGTTCATGACGTCCGGGGCGGCGGTAACGATCAGCGCGTTGGTCTGGCCGTGGGCTTTGATGATGATGTTTTTATCCAGCGCCGCCACCGGCTTCACGCTCTGCTTCTCGCTCTGCATGCTGCTGCTGATGCCGGTTAGCACCTCCACCAGATCGGCGGCTTTGGCATACTTGAGGTAGATAACCTTGGTGTTTCCCTGCACCGCCTGCTGGCGGTCGAGCTGGCGGATCATGGCGATGATGCGCTGGCGGGAGTTCGGCTCGCCGCTCACCAGCACCGAATTGGTCCGCTCGTCGGCGACCACGTTCGCCACCATCGAACCGGGGAGCGCCGATTTGCTGGTGTCTTTGTTGAGCTCATTCACCAGCTTGACCACGTCGGCGGCGGAGGCCCAGGAGAGCGGGACCGTCACCACGCTGCGATCGCCGGCGTTATCAACCCGCTCGACAATGGTCAGCAGGCGCTTAATCACCGCCGCGCGCCCGGTCATCAGCAGCACGTTGGACGGCTCGTAGTGCACCACGCTGCCGGCCCCGGCGTTGTCGTTGAGCTGGCGCAGCAGCGGGGCGAGATCGCGGGCGGCGACGTTGGTTAGCGGCACCACGCGGGTCACCACCTCATCGCCCACGCCCGGGGAGGCGTCGCTGGCGACCGGTACCGCCGCGGTTTTGGCATCTTTTGAGCGCACCACCTTCAGCACGCCGTTATTCATATTGATAACCGCAAAACCGTAGACGTCCAGCACGCTGAGGAAGAACTGATAATATTGTTCTTCATTGAGCATATCGTAGCTGCGAACGGTAATTGTGCCGCGTACGCTGGGGTCGATAATGACCGTCTTATTGAGGTTTTTGCTGACGGTATTAATAAACTCCTGAATATCCGTGCCCTTGAAGCTGGCGGAGAATTCTTCCGCAGCGGCGGGTTTGAATAACAGCGCGCTGAATATCATCAGCAGCGTAAAAAGCAGGCGGAAAATTAGGGTGCGGCGCAATTATTCATCCCTCAAGGCTAAATAGATATCCTGCCGCTGGCCGTCGCGTTCGACGGTCAGCGTTATTTCGCTAAGCTCGGGGAGCTGTTTTAATGCTTGCTGAGCCTGCTGCCGATCGCGGAGGTCGAGACCGTTCAGCGCGACCGCCAGATCGTTTTCCTGTAATCCTGCCTGGCGAAAAAGAGTGGGGTCTTTTCCCGGATTAAGTCGATATCCGCTGAGCTGCTCATTGACCATAATCGGGGAAATATTGAGATAGTTGAGAATATTTTGCGGCCGCTCGCGCACCTGCTTAACCCACTCTTTCGCCGGCGGCGTCGGGGCGGATTTCACCGCTGCGCCAGCGTCGTCAAAGAGCGGTATCGCTTCGTTCCTGCCCCGATAGTTAACGATCAGACGATCGTTAAGAATGGCGACTATTTTGGCTTCGTTACCCGGGGTGCTGTCGCCAACGCCGAGGCTAACCTGTTGATTCCCCTTTGCCACGATGGCAATCGAGCGCGCGGCATCGCTGCTGGCGAGCAGGCCGGTGATCCGCAGCTTGAGGGCGGAGAGTGGCGCCTCGGCCAGGCTTTTACCGTCGGCTGAACCGTCCGCAGGCGGCGGCGTTTTTTCCGCATTGCCAAATAGCGTAAACGGCGCTAATTCGTCTGGTCGAATAGCCGCCGGGGAAGGTAAAACTGCCGCGGCGTTAATCGTCATAGCCGCAGAGTCTACAGGGAATATAATCCGCCAGCTTAATTTGGCGAGCTGCTGGGCAATAGGTAATAACATGACGAACATCACAATATGAGGCGCGTTGTTTATTATCGTTTTATTTGTTAATGTTAACCTCATCACAGAAAAAGGTATTTTAATTCTTTTTCTCATCCTGTTTTCCCCGGGGCGGTCGCGATCCCCTACCTGTATTGGTGGGTGGCTTTTTATATTTAAATCTTTTATTGCGAAATTCTCGATGAGTCGCCGCAAAGCATAATGAGTTTCGCTATCCGGGTCGTCATTCCCTTTTTATTTTTACTCCCCCGGCCGCCTACGCCCCCCCATTAATTGCTAATGGATGATTGAATCGCTGAAAACAAAAATATCTAATTGCGGCGCTTTACAGATAAACATCTTTTCTTACCTTTCATAATTTATTAAGCATATTAGGGACTATCGAATGCTCAGATATACCTGTAATGCCCTATTCCTTGGCTCGTTGGTTTTACTTAGCGGCTGCGATAATAGTTCTTCATCTTCTTCCTCTGGCTCACCCGACACGCCCGATAATCAGGACGTCGTTGTTCGTTTACCCGATGTGGCGGTTCCCGGTGAAGCTGCCACGGCTTCCTCTCAGCAGGCGGTCATTCATCTGGTTGATATTGCTGGCATAACCGGCACGACACCCGCCGATTACAGCACCCGGAATCTCTATCTCTGGAATAACGAAACCTGCGACGCGCTAAGCGCGCCGGTGGCGGACTGGAATGATGTCAGCACCACGCCGAGCGGCAGCGATAAATACGGCCCGTACTGGGTGATTCCGCTCAATAAAGAGAGCGGCTGTATTAACGTCATCGTCAGAGATGGCACCAACAAGCTGATCGATAGCGATCTGCGCGTGTCGTTCGGCGACTTTACCGACCGCACGGTCTCGGTTATCGCCGGCAGCAGCTCGCTGTATGATACCCGCGCGGATGCGTTTCGCGCCGCGTTTGGCGTGGCGCTTGCCGAGGCCCACTGGGTCGACAAGACCACTCTGCTGTGGCCGGGCGGACAGGACAAACCGATCGTCCGCCTGTACTACAGCCACAGCAGCAAAGTGGCCGCCGATAGCGAGGGCAAATTTACCGACCGCTATCTGAACCTGACTCCCACCACCGTCAGCCAGCAGGTGAGCATGCGCTTCCCGCAGCTCTCCAGCTACGCCGCCTTTAAGCTTCCGGATAATGCGCCGGTTGACGAGCTGCTGCAGGGCGAAACGGTGGCGATCGCCGCCGAGAAGGACGGCATTCTGATCTCCGCCACCCAGGTGCAGACGGCGGGCGTGCTGGACGACGTCTACGCGCCGCCGGCGGAGGCCCTCAGCTACGGGGCGCAGGTGAGCGATGGCGGGGTTAATTTCCGCCTGTGGGCGCCGACCGCGCAACAGGTCGATCTGGTGCTGTATAGCGCTGATAAAAAGGTGCTTGCCAGCCATCCGATGACCCGCGACGCGGCCTCGGGCGCCTGGGCATGGCAGGGCGGAAGCGATCTGAAGGGGGCCTTCTACCGCTATGCGCTGACGGTTTACCACCCGCAGTCGCGCAAGGTTGAACAGTACGAGGTGACCGACCCGTACGCCCATAGCCTCTCCACCAATTCGGAGTACAGCCAGGTTGTCGATCTGAACGACAGCGCGCTCAAGCCCGACGGCTGGGATAGCCTGGCGATGCCTCACGCGCAGAAAACCAAAGCCGATCTGGCGAAGATGACCATTCATGAATCGCATATTCGCGACCTTTCTGCCTGGGACAGCACCGTTCCGGCCGAGCTGCGCGGTAAGTATCTGGCGCTCACCGCTCAGGACAGCAATATGGTGCAGCACCTGAAAAAGCTCTCCGCCTCCGGGGTGACCCACGTTGAGCTGCTGCCGGTGTTCGATCTGGCGACGGTCAACGAGTTCAGCGATAAAGTTGCCGACATCCAGCAGCCGTTCAGCCACCTCTGCGAAGTCAACAGCGCGGTGAAGAGCAGCGAATTTGCCGCCTACTGCGCCAGCGGTTCGACGGTGGAAGAGGTGCTTAACCAGCTGAAGCAAAGCGATAACCAGGATAACCCGCAGGTTCAGGCGCTGAATAGCCTGGTGGCGCAGACCGATTCCTACAACTGGGGCTACGATCCGTTCCACTACACGGTGCCGGAAGGCTCGTATGCCACTAACCCGGAAGGAACCGCGCGGATCAAAGAGTTCCGTACCATGATCCAGGCGATTAAGCAGGATCTGGGAATGAACGTGATCATGGATGTGGTGTACAACCACACCAACGCCGCCGGGCCAACTGACCGGACTTCGGTGCTGGATAAAATCGTCCCCTGGTACTATCAGCGTCTGAACGAAACCACCGGCAGCGTGGAATCGGCGACCTGCTGCTCGGACTCCGCGCCG
Source organism: Klebsiella sp. Ech2A (assembly GCF_030078455.1). NCBI lineage: Bacteria > Pseudomonadati > Pseudomonadota > Gammaproteobacteria > Enterobacterales > Enterobacteriaceae > Klebsiella > Klebsiella sp. Ech2A. The sequence continues at coordinate 5,750 of NZ_JAQGFU010000086.1, forward strand.
GAGCATCGGATGTTCGCCAAGCTTATCGCCGACTCGCTGGCGGTATGGACCACCGATTACAAAATTGACGGCTTCCGTTTTGACCTGATGGGCTATCACCCGAAAGCGCAGATCCTCTCGGCGTGGGAGCGGATGAAGAGCTTAAATCCGGATATCTACTTCTTCGGTGAAGGCTGGGATTCCGGGCAGAGCGACCGTTTTGAAATCGCTTCGCAGATCAATCTCAAAGGCAGCGGGATCGGGACCTTCTCCGATCGTCTGCGCGACTCGGTGCGCGGCGGCGGTCCGTTTGACTCCGGCGACGCGCTGCGTCAGAACCAGGGGATCGGCAGCGGCGCCGGCGTATTGCCTAACGAGCTCACCAGCCAGAACGAAGATACGGTGCGCCACCTTGCCGATCTGACGCGTCTGGGCATGGCCGGCAACCTCGCCGACTTTGTGATGATCGATAAAGACGGCGCGGTGAAAAAGGGCAGCGAGATCGACTACAACGGCGCGCCGGGGGGCTATGCGGCTGACCCGACGGAGGTTGTTAACTACGTGTCGAAGCACGATAACCAGACGCTGTGGGACATGATCAGCTACAAAGCCGCGCAGGAGGCCGACCTCAATACCCGCGTGCGGATGCAGGCGGTATCGCTGGCGACGGTGATGCTGGGCCAGGGGATCGCCTTCGATCAGCAGGGTTCGGAGCTGCTGCGCTCTAAATCCTTCACCCGCGACTCCTATGACTCCGGCGACTGGTTTAACCGCGTCGATTACGCCATGCAGGACAACAACTTTAACGTCGGGATGCCGCGCAGCAGCGATGACGGCAGCAACTACGATCTGATTTCCCGCGTTAAGGAGATGGTGGCGACGCCCGGCGAGCCGGAGCTGCAGCAGATGACCGCGTTCTACCAGGAGCTGACCCAGCTGCGCAAATCATCCCCGCTCTTCACCTTAGGTGACGGCAGCGCGGTGATGAAGCGCGTCGATTTCCGCAATACCGGCGCTGATTCGCTGGCTGGCCTGCTGATCATGACCATCGATGACGGCGTCCAGGCGGGCGCGAGCCTCGACGGCCGGGTGGATGGCCTGGTCGTGGCGATCAACGCGGCGCCTGAGAGCCGGACCCTCCATGATTTCAATGGGGAAAACCTGCAGCTGAGCGCCATCCAGCAGGCGGCGGGAGAGGGATCGCTGGCGAACGGCGTCGAGATCGCTGCCGATGGCGCGATTACGCTGCCGGCCTGGTCCGTCGCGGTGCTGGAAAAACCGCAGGGCGACGCGCAGGGCGCGGGCCTGCCGGTAAGGAGCAAATAAAGCATCTCTTTAGCTGACCTGCATTAACGGGGTCAGGCAGCCCGGCGCTCGGCGTCGGGCTGCGGTTCTTTCGCTATCAGGAGAAAGGGTGTGATGATTCGCCATGATGAAGAGTGCCCGATGCCCGCGGTGAGCGTCCGGGACGCGGGATCGCCGGTGATGGTCGGCAGAATGCTGCAGGTTCCCTGGCTTACCGTCCCGCTCTACGCCGCGCTATTTATCGCGCTGGGCTGGTTTGGCGGCGAGCAGTGGCGAAACGTGCCGGTCGCGCAAAAGCCGCTGGTGCCGGTGGCGCACGCGGCGCTGGTGCCGCTTAGCCAGCCTGCACCGCAGCAGGCGGCCTCCGCACCGGTATCTGCTCCGCCCAGGCAAAAGGCGCAGGCCAGCGTCGCCGAGGAGAGCCAGCAGGAGGAGGATTATTTACCGGCATTACGCTACAGCGCGCATATCTACGCCTCGAGCGAGGATAAGCGCACGATTGTGATCAACGGTCAAAGCTGGCAGGAGGGGCAATCGCCGCTGCCGAATCTGGTGATTGAGCAGATTCAGCAGGATTTAACCGTGTTTAGCTTTAAGGGCAATACCTTTACTCTGGCGGCGCTGGATGACTGGCCGGGAGGTATTATTGCGGATAGTCCACAGGGGCAATAAATTAGGCGCCAATAAAACGCAAAATAACCGGCTGCGACATTTTATTCGCGACCTAACCCGGCAATAAAGGGCGCCAGCTGGCGATTAAACTGACTGCATTTGGTTGTTTCCGGAGTGCTGTCCTGCTGCAGCTGTTGATACATCTGCGCGCTGCGCTGGGCCAGGGTCGCGTAATCGATATTTCCCCATCCTCTTTTTTTCCCGACATTCCACGCGGCCTGGGTGAGGGCTTCATCTGCGGGCAGATCGCTGCGATTGCATTTGTTCTTCAGGTAGCGGGCGCCTGCGGCCACCGACGAGAGCTGCTCAAGCTGCGCCTCGCTGCTGACGCCGGGGCTTAACGTTGAGGAGCGATTCTGCTGACAGCCTGAAAGCGCGGCGATCATGATAAGCGGAAATATAACGAGAGTTCGCATAATATTAAGCTGGAATGGTTAACTGAAGGCTAGTTTAACAAATATTTCCCCGCTGTCATCAGTAAATATTATTATATATAGTTAAGCGCCTCTCACTTTTATCCACGGATGGTTTAAGATTTATCTTTACTTACGAGAAAAATATTTATTGTCACAGTCCGAATATAATATTTCGTGCGGCGGATAGTTTCCGCTTTTATCCGCCGCGCGGGGGCCGAAAAGCGTGAAGCGCACGGGGCGGCGGGGAGCATTTTTTATGTTATTAAAAAACATAATATTTTCTCTTTTGTTACGCTTTGACCGGGTAAAATGCTGGTTAAGCATATCCTGGTTTAGTGCTATCCTGTGTTCCCTGGACGATTCGTGCTATGTCCCAAAATTCTCTGCAGGTGAAGTATGTAAGATGATGATTTATTTTATGATTTTTTAACTAAACTCATGAGAATCGATCATAGCTGCGCCGTGAGACGCTGACCGTGCGAAGTACGGTCAATAGAAGGTCGCCTGCAGGAATAAGACCCCACGGGCGTGAATTTGAGAGATATCTTCTTCCTCTGGCAGGGGGAAGCATTGAGAATCAGGCTTTTACGCCTGAAAGTTGCGGAGAAAAAGCATGGCGGGAGATGACCGCGAGCCTATCGGACGTAAGGGTAAACCCTCGCGTCCGGCAAAACAAAAAGTGACTCGTCGTCGGGTTCGGGACGAGGACTATGACGATGATTACGACGACGATTATGAGGACGAAGAGCCGATGCCGAAGAAAGCGAAAGGCAAAGGTAACCAGCCTCGGCGTAAACGTACCTGGCTGTGGCTGTTGATCAAGCTGGGTATCGTTGTCGCGGTGCTGGTTGCCGCCTATGGCGTCTACCTCGATCAGAAAATCCGCAGCCGCATTGACGGCAAGGTTTGGGAGCTTCCGGCGGCGGTGTATGGCCGGATGGTCAACCTTGAGCCCGATATGCAGGTCAGCAAAACCGAAATGGTGCGCCTGCTAAACGCCACGCAGTATCGTCAGGTGAGCGCGATGACGCGCCCGGGCGAATACACCGTGCAGGCCAACAGCATCGAGATGATTCGCCGTCCGTTTGATTTCCCGGACAGTAAAGAAGGGCAGGTGCGCGCGCGTCTGACCTTTGATGGCGATCGTCTGGAAACGATCGAGAACATGGAGAATAACCGCCAGTTTGGCTTCTTCCGCCTCGATCCGCGGCTGATCACCATGCTGCAGTCGGCCAACGGCGAGCAGCGCCTGTTCGTTAAGCGCAGCGGCTTCCCGGACCTGCTGGTTGATACCCTGCTGGCTACCGAAGACCGCCACTTCTACGAGCACGACGGCATCAGCCTGTACTCGATCGGTCGTGCGGTGCTGGCCAACCTGACGGCGGGGCGCACGGTGCAGGGCGCCAGTACCCTGACCCAGCAGCTGGTGAAAAACCTGTTCCTCTCCAGCGAGCGCTCCTACTGGCGTAAGGCCAACGAAGCCTATATGGCGCTGATCGTTGACGCCCGCTACAGCAAGGATCGGATCCTCGAGCTGTATATGAACGAGGTCTACCTCGGCCAGAGCGGCGATAACGAAATTCGCGGCTTCCCGCTGGCCAGCCTTTACTACTTTGGCCGCCCGGTGGAAGAGCTGAGCCTTGACCAGCAGGCTCTGCTGGTGGGGATGGTAAAAGGCGCATCGATTTACAACCCGTGGCGTAATCCGAAGCTGTCGCTGGAGCGTCGTAACCTGGTTCTGCGTCTGCTGCAGCAGCAGAACGTCATCGACCAGGAGCTGTACGACATGCTGAGCGCCCGTCCTCTGGGCGTGCAGCCGCGCGGCGGCGTCATTTCTCCGCAGCCGGCGTTTATGCAGATGGTGCGTCAGGAGCTGCAGGCGAAGCTGGGCGATAAGGTGAAGGATCTCTCCGGCGTGAAGATCTTTACGACCTTCGACTCCGTGGCGCAGGACGCGGCGGAGAAGGCGGCCACCGAAGGGATCCCAGCGCTGAAGAAGCAGCGTAAGCTGGCGGATCTGGAAACGGCGATGGTGGTCGTTGACCGCTATACCGGCGAGGTACGGGCCATGGTCGGCGGCGCGGAGCCGCAGTTTGCGGGCTATAACCGCGCGATGCAGGCCCGCCGTTCGATTGGTTCTCTGGCCAAGCCGGCGACCTATCTGACCGCGTTAAGCCAGCCGAATCAGTACCGCCTGAATACCGCTATTGCCGATGCGCCGGTGACGATTCGCCTCTCCAACGGCCAGACCTGGTCTCCGCAGAACGACGATCGTCGCTTTAGCGGCCAGGTGATGCTGGTTGACGCGCTGACGCGTTCGATGAACGTGCCGACGGTCAACCTCGGGATGGCGATGGGCCTGCCGGCGGTGATCGATACCTGGGTCAAACTGGGGGCGCCGAAAGGCCAGCTCAGCCCGGTCCCGGCGATGATCCTCGGGGCGCTGAACCTGACGCCGATTGAAGTGGCGCAGGCGTTCCAGACCATCGCCAGCGGCGGTAACCGCGCGACGCTGTCGGCGCTGCGTTCGGTGATTGCCGAAGATGGCACCGTCCTGTATCAGAGCTATCCGCAGGCCGAGCGGGCGGTTCCTGCGCAGGCCGCGTACATGACGCTGTGGACCATGCAGCAGGTTGTGCAGCGCGGCACCGGTCGCCAGCTTGGGGCGAAATATCCGGGCCTGCATCTGGCAGGGAAAACCGGGACCACCAACAACAACGTCGATACGTGGTTCGCCGGTATCGACGGAAGCCAGGTGACGATTACCTGGGTGGGTCGCGATAACAACCAGCCGACGAAGCTGTACGGTGCCAGCGGCGCGATGTCGATTTATCAGCGCTATCTGGCCAACCAGACGCCAACGCCGCTGGTGCTGACGGCGCCGGAAGACGTGGTGGATATGGGCGTCGACGGCAGCGGTAATTTCGTCTGCAGCGGCGGGGTGCGTACCCTGCCGGTATGGACCACCGCGCCGGATGCGCTCTGCCGCCAGGGTGAACAGATGCAGCAGCAGCAGCTGGAGCAGCAGCAGCAGAACAATCCGTTTAATCAGTCCGGCCAGCAGCCTCAGCAGCAGCAGCCGGCGACCCAGCAGCCGCCGAAGCAGGAAAAAAGCGACGGCGTCGCGGGCTGGATTAAGGATATGTTCGGCAGTAACTAACGATCCGCCTGCCTCTTCAGACCGCTTCGCTGCGGCCTGCAGGCCGTGCAAATAGGTTGTTACAACATTAGCCCTTTGATACTTCAGTATTAGAGGGCTTTTTCATTTCTGTAGATTACTTAACAGTCACTTAACCCCACAATTACCGTCTGGTTATTTATTCAGCCTTTAGCATCTCAGCAGGGGCATATCGCTTGCCTTGCATTTCGCGTTTCGCCTATTATGTCAGCCGTCATAATAATAATTCTCGTTTACGTTATCATTCACCTTTATCAGAGATCTACCAATGGCGCGTCTAAAAACTGCTCAGCCAAATCACTCGCTGCGTAAAATCGCAGTCGTAGTAGCCACGGCGGTTAGCGGCATGTCTGTCTATGCACAGGCGGCAGTTGAACCGAAAAAAGAAGAAACCATTACCGTTACCGCAGCCCCCGTCAGCCAGGAAAGTGCCTGGGGACCGGCTCCGACTATCGCGGCAAAGCGTTCGGCAACTGCCACCAAAACCGATACTCCGATTGAAAAAACGCCGCAGTCGATCTCCGTGGTGACCCGCCAGGAAATGGAGATGAAGCAGCCGACAACGGTGAAAGAAGCGCTGGCCTATACGCCGGGCGTTTTCTCCACTCGCGGCAGCTCAACGACCTATGACGTGGTGACGATTCGCGGCTTTACGACCTCGACAACGGTGAATACCAACCAGTATCTGGATGGCATGAAGCTGCAGGGGAATAACTACTCTGAAGTGTCGATGGACCCCTACTTCCTCGAGCGCGTGGAAGTGATGCGCGGACCAACCTCCGTGCTGTACGGCAACAGCAACCCTGGCGGCATCGTCAGCATGGTCAGCAAGCGCCCGACGACCGAGCCGCTGAAAGAAATTCAGTTCAAAATGGGTACCGATAACCTGTGGCAGACGGGTTTCGATTTTAGCGATGCGATTGATGATAACGGCGTATGGTCCTATCGTCTGACCGGCCTGGGCCGCAGCCAGGACGCGCAGCAGCAGATGGCGAAATCGACCCGCTACGCGGTGGCGCCGTCCTTTAGCTGGCGTCCGGATGATAAAACCGACTTCACCTTCCTGAGCAACTTCCAGAGCGATCCGTATGCGGGCTACTACGGCTGGCTTCCGCGCGAAGGGACCGTGGTGCCGTACTACGACGCTAACGGTAACGCGCACAAGCTGCCGACCGATTTCAACGAAGGCGAATCGAGCAACAAGATGTCGCGCCGCCAGCAGATGGTGGGCTACAGCTTCTCACACCAGTTTGACGATACCTTTACCGTACGCCAGAACCTGCGCTACGCCGACGTCAATACGCTCTATCGTTCCGTTTACGGCAACGGCTACACGGCGCCGGGACAGATCAACCGCGCCTACGTGCGCTCTGATGAACATCTCAACACGTTCACCGTTGATACCCAGCTGCAGTCCGACTTTGCTACCGGCGCGGTGGACCATAAGCTGCTGACCGGCGTGGACTATTCGCGCATGCGCAACGACGTCAATGCCGACTATGGTTCTGCGGATCCGATCGGCATGTCCAATCCGCAGTACGGTAATCCAAACGTCTCGGTGTACTTCCCGTACGCGGTGCTCAACCGGATGGAGCAGACCGGCCTCTATGCCCAGGATCAGATGGAGTGGGATAAGTGGGTGATGACGCTGGGCGGACGCTATGACTACGCCACGACCTCTACGCTGACGCGCTCCACTAACGCTCTGGCCGAAAATCACGACCAGCAGTTTACCTGGCGCGGTGGTATTAACTATCTGTTCGACAACGGTATTTCTCCGTACTTCAGCTACAGCCAGTCATTTGAGCCGGTTTCAGGCTCGGGCCTTGACGGCAAACCGTTCGATCCGTCGCGCGGCGAGCAGTATGAAGCGGGCGTGAAATACGTCCCGAAAGATATGCCGGTGGTGGTGACCGCGGCGGTGTACCAACTGACCAAGGATAAAAACCTGACGGCAGATCCGCGCAACCCGACGTTTAGCATTCAAACCGGCGAGATCCGCGCTCGCGGCCTGGAGCTGGAGGCGAAAGCGGCGGTGAACGCCAATATCAACCTCACCGCAGCCTATACCTACACCGATGCTGAGTACCAGCACGACACCGTATTTAACGGTAAGCGTCCGGCGGAAGTTCCGCGCAATATGGCATCGCTGTGGGCGGATTATACCTTCCACGAAACCGCGCTGAGCGGCCTGACGGTCGGCGCCGGCGCGCGCTACGTTGGCTCTACGGTTAGCTACTACAAAAACGATACCGCCGACGCGAAGCAGAATGACTCCTTCGGCGTTGCGGGCTACGCGTTGATGGATGCGACGGTCAAATACGATCTGGCGCGCTTTGGTTTACCGGGCTCGTCGGTGGGTATCAACGTCAATAACCTGTTCGATCGTGAGTACGTTTCCAGCTGCTATAGCGAATATGCGTGCTACTGGGGCGCAGGGCGTCAGGTCATTGCGACCGGAACCTTCCGTTTCTAATCACTCACTGGGCGCGGTTCGCCGCGCCGTTAAACAAGTTGGCCGCTATGCAGGAAAACACTCCGCAATCCGATACCACGTTTTCGTTGAATCGCGTGACCTTCCGCGTGCCTGGTCGTACGCTGCTGCATCCGCTTTCGTTAACCTTCCCGGCAGGAAAAGTGACCGGCCTGATTGGCCATAACGGCTCCGGCAAATCGACGCTGCTGAAAATGCTCGGCCGCCATCAGCCGCCGTCAGAGGGCGAGGTGCTGCTCGACGGTCAGCCTCTCGATAGCTGGAGCAGCAAGGCGTTTGCCCGCAAGGTGGCCTATCTTCCGCAGCAGCTGCCCGCGGCGGAGGGGATGACGGTGCGCGAGCTGGTGGCGATTGGACGCTATCCGTGGCACGGGGCGCTGGGGCGCTTTGGCGCGACCGATCGGCAGAAGGCCGAGGAGGCCATTGCGCTGGTCGGGCTGAAACCGCTGGCGCATCGGCTGGTCGATAGCCTCTCCGGCGGCGAGCGCCAGCGCGCGTGGATTGCCATGCTGGTGGCCCAGGACAGCCGCTGTCTGCTGCTGGATGAGCCCACCTCGGCGCTGGATATTGCTCATCAGGTTGACGTGCTGGCGCTGGTGCATCGCCTGAGCCAGCAGCGCGGCCTGACGGTGATTGCCGTGCTGCACGATATCAATATGGCGGCCCGCTACTGCGACTATCTGGTGGCCCTTCGCGGCGGCGAGATGATTGCTCAGGGCACGTCGACTGAGCTGATGCGTAGCGAAACGCTGGAACAAATTTACGGTATCCCGATGGGAATTCTGCCGCATCCGGCGGGCAGTGCGCCGGTAAGCTTCGTCTATTAATGGAAAAAACCAACGTGATCACCCGTCGACGTTTATTGACGGCGATGGCGCTATCGCCGCTGCTGTGGCAGATGCGCGGCGCGCGGGCGGCGACCGTCGATCCGCAGCGCATCGTGGCGCTGGAGTGGCTGCCGGTCGAGCTGCTGCTGGCGCTGGGCGTCGTGCCGTACGGCGTCGCCGATATCCCGAACTATCGCCTGTGGGTGAATGAACCGGCGCTGCCGGACTCGGTCATTGACGTCGGGCTGCGCACGGAACCCAATCTTGAACTGCTGACGCAGATGAAACCGTCATATCTCTTCTGGTCGGCAGGCTACGGCCCGTCGTCTGCAAAGCTGGCGCGCATTGCGCCGGGGCGCGGATTTACCTTCAGCGACGGCAAGCGGCCGCTGATGATGGCGCAGCAGTCGCTTAACGAGATGGCCGAGCTTATCGGCAAGCAGCGGGCCGCGAAGCGCCATCTGGCAGCGTTCGACGCGCTGATGGACGAACTGCGCCCGCGCTTCGCCCGCCGCGGCGATCGGCCGCTGCTGATGATTAGCCTGCTCGACCCACGCCACGTCCTGGTTTTCGGTGATAACTGCCTGTTTCAGGAAATCCTCGAGCGCTTTGGTATCAAAAACGCCTGGCGCGGGGAGAGCACCTTCTGGGGCAGCGTGACCGTCGGCATCGACCGGCTGGCGGCCTATAAGGATGTAGACGTGATCTGCTTTGACCACGGCAACGATAGCGAAATGGCGCAGCTGATGCGCTCCCCGCTGTGGCGGGCGATGCCGTTTGTCCGCGAAGGGCGCTTCCAGCGCGTTCCGGCGGTGTGGTTTTACGGCGCCACGCTCTCGGCGATGCACTTTGCCCGCGTGCTGGCTGACGCTCAGGGAGGCCCGGCGTGAGATCGCGAATTTCTCCCCTGGCGGCCCTGCTGCTGGCCATACTGCTGATTGCCGCCTTCGCGCTCAGCCTCTTTAATCTGCGCACCGCGCTGCCGCAGAACGAGTGGCGTCAGGCGCTCTGGCAGCCGGATATCGATAGTATCGCCCAGATGCTGTTTCACTACAGCCTGCTGCCGAGGCTGGCGGTATCGCTGCTGGTGGGAGCGGGCCTGGGGCTGGTTGGCGTCCTGTTCCAGCAGGTGCTGCGCAACCCGCTGGCGGAGCCGACGACCCTCGGCGTCGCCACCGGCGCCCAGCTGGGGATGACGGTTACCGCGCTGTGGGCGATCCCCGGCGTGCTGGCATCGCAGTTTGCCGCCCTGGCGGGCGCGTGCCTGGTCGGCGCGCTGGTGTTTGGCGTCTCCTGGGGCAAACGACTCTCGCCGGTAACCCTGATCCTCGCCGGCCTGGTCGTCAGCCTTTACTGCGGGGCGCTCAATCAGCTGATGGTCATTTTCCATCACGACCAGCTGCAGAGCATGTTCCTGTGGAGCACCGGCACCCTGACGCAAACCGACTGGAGCGTGGTGCAGCGGCTGTGGCCGCAGCTGCTCGGCGGCGCGATGCTCACGCTGCTGCTGCTACGGCCTCTCACCCTGATGGGGCTGGACGACGGCGTGGCGCGCAACCTCGGCCTGGCGCTCTCCCTGGCGCGCCTCGGGGCGCTCTCTCTGGCGATTGTTCTCAGCGCGATGCTGGTGAATGCGGTGGGGATTATCGGCTTTATCGGTCTGTTTGCTCCGCTGCTGGCAAAAATGCTAGGCGCCCGCCGCCTGCTCTCGCGTCTGCTGCTGGCGGCGCTGATTGGCGCGCTGATCCTCTGGCTCTCCGATCAAATCATTCTGTGGCTTGCCCGCGTCTGGATGGAGGTGTCAACCGGATCGGTGACCGCGCTGATCGGCGCGCCGCTGCTGCTGTGGCTGCTGCCGCGCCTGCGCAGTATTAGCGCCCCGGTGATGAACGCCGGCGATAAGGTGCTGGCGGAGCGGCAGAACGTGCTGTGGTTCGCCCTCGGCGGGCTGGTGATTCTGCTGCTGGCGGTGATTGTGGCGCTGGCCTTTGGCCGCGATGCGCAGAGCTGGCACTGGGCCAGCGGTACGCTGCTGGATCAGCTGATGCCGTGGCGCTGGCCGCGGATCCTGGCGGCCCTGTTTGCCGGGGTGATGCTGGCGGTGGCGGGCTGCATTATTCAGCGCCTGACCGGTAACCCGATGGCCAGCCCTGAAGTGTTGGGGATCAGCTCCGGCGCGGCGTTTGGCGTGGTCGTGATGCTGTTCTTTGTCCCCGGCAACGCCTTTGGCTGGCTGCTGCCTGCCGGCAGCCTCGGCGCGGCGGCGACGCTGCTGGTGATCCTGGTTGCCGCCGGGCGCGGCGGCTTTTCGCCGCATCGGATGCTGCTGGCGGGCATGGCGCTGAGCACCGCTTTCACCATGCTGCTGATGATGCTGCAGGCCAGCGGCGATCCGCGGATGGCGCAGATTCTGACGTGGATCTCCGGCTCAACCTACGGCGCGACGCCGGAGATGGTGGCGTACAGCGGCTGTGCGATGCTGGTGCTGTTGGCCCTGGCGCCGCTGTGCCGCCGCTGGCTGACGATCCTGCCGCTCGGCGGCGAGGCGGCGCGTGCGGTAGGGGTTGCGCTGACGCCGTCGCGCATCGGCCTGCTGCTGCTGGCCGCCTGCCTGACGGCCACGGCAACGCTGACCATCGGCCCGTTAAGCTTTGTCGGTCTGATGGCGCCGCATATTGCGCGCATGATGGGGTTCCGCCGCACGATACCGCATATGGTGATGTCCGGGCTGATTGGCGGCCTGCTGCTGGTGTTTGCCGACTGGTGCGGGCGGATGATCATGTTCCCGTATCAGATCCCGGCGGGCCTGCTGTCGACCTTTATCGGCGCGCCGTACTTTATCTATTTGCTGAGGAAGCAGAGCCGCTAGCTTATCGCAGCGATGGTCGTTATTCCGGGCGAGACGTGATGCTCGCCCGGGAGCGTGTGGGCTACAGTTTGGCGAACGCGCGGCGCGCGGCGGCGATGGTATTGTTGATATCGTCTTCGCCGTGGGCAACGGACATGAATCCGGCTTCAAACGCCGAAGGCGCCAGATACACGCCCTCTTCCAGCATCAGGTGGAAGAAGCGCTTGAAGCGCTCAACGTCGCACTTCACCACGTCCTGATAGCAGGTGACGCTTTCGGCGTCGGTGAAGAAGATACCGAACATGCCGCCAACGTTATTCACCACCAGCGGAATGCCCGCGTCGCGCGCGGCGTCCAGCAGCCCCTGGGCCAGCTGGTTGGTTAAATCCGTCAGCGTCTCGTGAACTCCCGGCTGCGCCACTTCGGTTAAGCAGGCGAAGCCCGCCGCCATGGCGATCGGGTTGCCGGACAGGGTGCCCGCCTGATAGACCGGGCCGGTCGGCGCCAGCGCATCCATCACTTCACGACGGCCGCCGAAGGCGCCCACCGGCATGCCGCCGCCGATGATTTTGCCCAGGCAGGTCAGGTCAGGGACCACATCGTAGTAGGACTGGGCGCCCGCCAGGGCAACGCGGAAGCCGGTCATCACTTCGTCAATAATCAGCAGGGCGCCAAATTCGTCGCACAGCGCGCGCAGGCCCGGCAGGAACTCCGGCTGCGGCGGGATGCAGTTCATATTGCCGGCCACCGGTTCAACGATAATGCACGCAACCTCCTGCGGATACTGCTCGAACGCGGCGCGGACCGACGCCAGGTCGTTATAGGTGCAGGTCAGGGTGTGTTTGGCAAAATCGGCCGGCACGCCCGGGGAGTTCGGCTGGCCGAGGGTCAGGGCGCCGGAGCCCGCTTTGACCAGCAGGCAGTCGGCGTGACCGTGGTAGCAGCCTTCAAATTTGATGATTTTATCGCGGCCGGTAAACCCGCGCGCCAGGCGAATGGCGCTCATGGTGGCCTCGGTGCCGGAGTTAACCATCCGCACCATATCCATCGTCGGCACCAGCTCCGTCACCAGCGCCGCCATTTTCACTTCCATTTCCGTCGGTGCGCCAAAGCTCAGGCCGCGCTGCGCCGCTTCAATGACCGCATTACGAATGGCCGGATGGTTGTGACCGAGTACCATCGGGCCCCAGGAACCGACATAATCGATATAGGCTTTACCGTCGACGTCGTACAGATAGGCGCCGTCCGCACGTTCGATAAACAGCGGCGTGCCGCCAACGCCGCTAAAGGCTCGTACCGGCGAGTTAACGCCGCCGGGGATAAGCTCACGCGCGGCGCTATAGAGAGTTTCAGATTTGCTCATTGCCAGGTTCCTGATTCGTGAAAAATGTTTTGCCGGTTATTCTAAGTTATTCCAGGATAGTTATGAAAGTTTTGCCCAATTGAAACAAAGCGCCAGCGGTGAATTTTTTCCGCGACGGGGGGCGTTCTGGCCGTTAAAATGCCCTCTGTACTATTTGTATGACTATTAACCGACGAGAGTATGAAAGCACAAGCCTCCTCTTTTGAAGCAAAACAAATCGTGCGCCTGCGTCGCGGCGACGTCGTTCGCCGCCTGGTCCAGCGGGATAAAACGCCGCTGGCGGTGCTGTTAATGGCCGCAGTCGTTGGAACCCTGGCCGGGCTGGTGGGCGTCGCTTTTGAAAAAAGCGTCAACTGGGTGCAGAACCAGCGCATCGAAACCCTGGTGCAGGTGGCGGACTACCGTTTCCTGGTTTGGCCGCTGGCCTTTATCACCTCCGCGCTGCTGGCGATGGTCGGCTACTTTCTGGTGCGGCGCTTTGCGCCTGAGGCGGGCGGCTCCGGGATCCCGGAAATCGAAGGGGCGCTGGAAGAGCTGCGGCCGGTTCGCTGGTGGCGGGTGCTGCCGGTGAAGTTTATCGGCGGGATGGGAACCCTGGGCGCCGGCATGG
>NZ_JAQGFU010000087.1:0-19431 GCF_030078455.1 Klebsiella sp. Ech2A
CCGCCAAAGGGAGCTGGCTGGCCGGGGCTTCGGCAACGGGCTCGGTGGGCGTTTTCAGCTGGGCCGCAACCGGCTACGGCTACGATAACAACGCCGTCGGCGAGACCCGGCTGACCCTGCCGCTGACGCAATCCATCAACGTGAACCTGCAAAATATGCTGGCCAGCGACAGCTCGTGGAGCAGTATTGGCAGCGTCAGCGCCACGCTGCCCGGCGGCTTTAGCTCGGTCTGGGTCAACCAGGAAAAGACCATAATCGGCGACAGGCTGCGGCGCAGCGACGCCGATAACCGGGCGATTGGCGGGACGTTGAACCTCAGCCCGCTGTGGTCAAAGCTGGGCACCTTCAGCATCAGCTATAACGACGATCGCCGCTATAGCAGCCACTACTACACCGCGGATTACTATCAGACCCTCTACAGCAACGCCTACGGTTCGCTGGGCCTGCGCGCCGGGATCCAGCGCTTTAACAACGGCGCCAGCAGCACCAGCACCGGGAAATATATCGCGCTCGACTTTTCTCTGCCGCTCGGCAACTGGTTTAGCGCCGGGATGACCCACCAGAACGGCTACACCATGGCCAACCTGGCGGCGCGCAAGCAGTTTGAGGAAGGGAGCACCATTCGTACCGTCGGCGCCAATATCTCCCGGGCCATCTCCGGCGACACCGGGGATGACAAAACCCTGAGCGGCGGTGCCTATGCCCAGTTCGATACCCGCTACTCCAGCGGGACGCTGAACGTGAACAGCGGCACCGACGGCTACGTGAATACCAACCTCACCGCCGGCGGCAGCGTGGGCTGGCAGGGGACAAATATTGCCGCCAGCGGGCGTACCGACGGTAACGCCGGGGTGATTTTTAATACCGGTCTTGAAGATGACGGCAAGCTCAGCGCCAGGGTAAACGGCCGGGTATTCCAGCTCTCGGGCAAACGCAGCTATCTGCCACTCTCGCCCTACAGCCGCTACGAAGTCGAGCTGCAGAACAGCAAAAACTCGCTCGACAGCTACGACATCGTCAGCAGCCGCAAAAGCCGTCTGACGCTCTATCCGGGCAACGTGGCGGTTATCGAGCCGGAAGTGAAGCAGATGGTGACCGTCTCAGGGCGTATTCGCGCCGAAGACGGCACGCTGCTGGCCAATGCGCACATTAATAACCACATCGGGCGTACCCGCACCGATGACAAAGGCGAGTTTGTGATGGATGTAGATAAAAAATTCCCGACCATCGACTTCAGCTACGGCAACAACCAGCGCTGCGAAGTGGAGCTTGAGATTAACAAAGCGCGCGGGGCGGTATGGGTCGGTGATGTGACCTGTAACGGCTTGAAAACCTACGCCAGCAACCTGGCGACGGGAGAGAATTATGAAGGCTAAATGGGGTGCGCTATTGGCGATTGTGCTCGCCCTGGGCGTAATGATGCGGGCCTCTGCGGCGGTGACCAAAACGAACTGGCCCGACGCGGCGGCGATGCAGTATGTGTTTGTGGAAAACAACGCTGACGATAACTATTTCGTCACCCCTGGCGGCGGGCTCGACCCGCGTCTGACCGGTGCCAGCCGCTGGACCGGCCTGAAGTATACCGGTACCGGCACTATCTATCAGCAGAGCCTGGGCTATATCGATAACGGCTACAACACGGGGCTAAACGCCAACTGGCAGTTTGATATGTGGCTGGAGAATTCGCCGGTATCTAACCCGCTGAGCGGCCTGCGCTGTATTAACTGGTACGTTGGCTGCGATATGGCGACTAGCCTGATTCAGGCGCCGGCGCTGGATGCGAGCGGTTTCTACGGCGTGACGGTGACCACCGGCGGGGCTAAATGGATGCACGGGATGCTATCCGACGCCTTCTACCAGTATCTGCAGCAGATGCCGGTAGGCGGCAGTTTCTCCATGACTATCAACGGCTGTCAGACCTCCGTTAAGTACGATGCCAGCAGCGGGGCGCGCTGTAAGGATCAGGCTTCGGGAAGCTGGTATACCCGCAAGGTCACCCATACCAAGGCCGCAAACTTAAGGCTGCTGAACACCCATTCCCTTACCGAAGTATTTATCAATACTGATGGGGTGCCAACGATCGGCGAGGGGAGCACCAGCTGCCAGCCTCAGACTATCGGCACCCGCTCCGGCCTGAGCTGCAAGATGGTTAACTATGCTCTGGAAAACAACGGCCTGAGCAATACCTCCATCCATATTTTCCCCGCCATCAGCAATTCGTCGCTGGTCTCCGCGGTGGGGATCTATGATATGCAGTTCAGCCTCAACGGCAATTCGTGGAAGCCGGTAAGCGGCATCGCATACTATTACAATTTCAATGAGATGAAGTCCTCTGACTCTATTTACATCTTCTTTTCGAATAACTTCTTTAAGCAGATGGTCGCGCTGGGGATTAGCGATATAAATACCAAAGATTTGTTTAACTTCCGCTTCCAGAACACCACGTCGCCGGAGTCCGGCTGGTACGAGTTTTCTACCTCCAACTCGCTGGTTATCAAGCCGCGTGATTTCAGCATCAGCATTATTTCCGACGAGTACACCAGCGCGCCGAGCCGCGAGGGCTACGTCGGCCAGGGCAAGCCTTCGCTGGATTTTGGCTATATCGTCACCACTAGCGGCAGGACCGCCGCCGACGAGGTGCTGATCAAAGTTAACGGCCCGGCGCAGACCATCGACGGGCGTTCATACTGCATCTTCAGCTCCGCGGACAATACGACGAAAGTCCCTTTCCCGGCGACGCTAACCTTCACGACGCAAAGCGGCGGCAACAAAACCTACGATGCCGGCTGCGACGATAGCTGGCGCGACATGACCGATGCGCTGTGGATGAGCACGCCGTGGAACGACGCCTCCGGCGATCCGGGAGTGATGAATAAAACCACGGTCAGGTTCTCCATCCCGATGAATGACGCGATCTCGCTGAAAACGATCGACGATGACGGCTGGTTCGGCGAAGTGAGCGCTTCAGGTGAAATTCGGGTTCAGGCGACGTGGCGAAATGTTAACTAATACGATGCGCGCGATGGCGTGGCTGCTGGCCCTCTGCCTGCCGGCGGTCGGAGAGGCCATATCGGTCGGTAACCTGACCTTCTCGCTGGGGGCGGAAGAGAGCTTTGCCGCCAAGCGGGTGCTGAATAATAACCAGAGCGCGCGCCTGTATCAGGTCTCGGTGGTCGGCATCGACCGTCCTGGCGGGAAAGAGGTTCGCTCCCGTCCGGCGGACGGCGAGCTGCTCTTTGCGCCGCGCCAGCTGACCCTGCAGGCGGGGGAGGGGGAATATTTTAAGTTCTACTATCACGGGCCGCAGGATAACCGCGAGCGCTACTATCGGGTCTCGTTTCGTGAAATCCCTACCCGCAACCGCGTCGAGCGCAATACCGCCGGGGCGGCGGTGAGCATCGACCCGGTGGTGGTGGTGGAGACTATCCTGGCGGTGCGTCCGCGTCAGGTCGATTTTAAATGGGCCTTTGACCGCCGGGCGGGCACCGTCAGCAACAGCGGCAACACCTGGTTTAAGCTGCTGATTAAGCCCGGATGTGGGGCAACGGAAGAGGACGGCGACGCCTGGTACCTACGCCCAGGCGACGTGGTGCGCCAGGCCGCGCTGCGCCAGCCTGGCGACAAGTACATAATTTACAACGATCAATTTATCAAAATATCCAACGACTGCCCGTCGCCATCGGCGGGCGGTTAGCTGCCCGTCAGGGCCATCAGGCGCGACTGAACCTCGGGGCAGCCGGCCAGCACCAGGTTACCGCTGAGCAGGCCGTCGTTGGTCAGAAAGTCGCTGCTTGTCCCGCCCGCTTCGACGATCAGCAGGATACCCGCCAGCGCATCCCAGCTGTTCATATGCGCCTCATAATAGGCGTGCACCTGGCCGGCGGCGACGTGGGCCAGCATCAGCGCCCCGGCGCCAAAGCGGCGGTACTCCATGCCGGCGTCAATCACCCGCTCAAGCATGCGGGCGTAGTTTGCGGCAGGCGCCCGGCTGGAGCGCCCCATGCCAATCACCACCGTTTCCGGGTCCGGCTCGCGCAGCGCCAGGCGCTTATCGTTGAGAAATGCGCCTTCGCCGCGGCGGGCAAAGAAAAACTCGTTGCGATCCGGGGCGTAGATAATTCCCAGCTCCAGCACGCCCTGGCTGACCCAGGCCAGAGAAATACACCAGTAATCCATGCCCAGAATATAGTTGGTGGTGCCGTCGATAGGATCAATGACCCAGGTTCCCTGCTTCCCGGCCCGCAGGCCGCTCTCTTCGCCGAGGAAACCGTCCTCCGGGCGATGGGCCTCCAGCCAGGCCTTGATCTCCTGCTCGACGAAAACGTCGGCCTGGGAAACAAAATCCTGGCGCGCTTTTTTATCCACCTGCAGTCCCGCATCGCGCAGCTCCTGCGCGCGCGTCCCTAACTGGCGAATCAAACTGCATAGCGACTGCTGCTGTTCTTCGGTCATAGCCTGGCTCTTATGTGGTTGATGGCGACGTGCGCCGGTGAATTAAATCGACCTTCACCCACGTGGTGCGTGAAGGCTGGAGCGGATCGCTGGCCCTCTCCAGCAGGCGGGTGAGCGCCTGGCGGGAGATCTCCGCCACGTCCTGATGCAGGGTGGTGAGCCGGTAGCTGTACTGTGCCGTTTGCGGCGTGTTATCAAACCCGATGAGCTGAAAATCCGCCGGCGCCTCTTTGCCGCGCTGGCGCATGCCGTCAAGAAAGCCGCAGGCCAGCTGCGCGTTGGCGCAAAAAATCCCCTCCAGCGCGTCGTCGGCGTCGGTGGCGGCCTGCAGCCCGCCCTCGTAACCCTCAAGGGTGGCAAGCAGCGGCTGAAGATCGCGCCGCGTATCCACCCCAAGTGCGCTGAGCGCCTGATAGAACGCTTCCCCGCGCATTTGTCCGGCCCAGGTCGAGTGGCGATGGTTTAGCCAGCCAAAGCGGCGGCAGCCGGCGGTTACCAGCTGCTTCGCGGCCAGCGCCGCCCCGGCGGCATTGTCCGAACAGACGTAGTCGACGCCGGGAATATTGGGCTGGCGGTTAATGCCGACGACCGGAATTTGCTGCTGGGCGAACTCGTAGACCAGCGACTCGGGCGGCTGGCCGGAGGTGACGATCGCCCCGGACACGCGAAACTGCGCGAAGCGGCGAAGGGTCTGGGCCAGATCCTGCTCGCTGCGGATCTCGCTGACCAGCGCCTGAAAATCGCGGCGCTGGATCTCGCTCAGCAGCCCGTCGAGAAGGCTGCTGCGAAACGGATCGTTGATGCGGGAAACGATCACCCCGATCAGGTGGCTGCGCCGGCGGTTGAGCCCCTGGGCGAGAAAGTTGACCTGATAGCCCAGCTCTTCTGCGGCGCGCAGCACCCGCTCGCGGGCGGCGGGCGAGATGCTGCCGTTATTGCTCAGCGCGCGGGAAACGACCGCGCGCGAGACGCCGGCGCGGCGGGCAACGTCCTCGGCGGTAATGCTCTGTTTTCGGGGAAGTGCGCTCATGCCGGGCTTTCCTCGCCGCTGCGCGGTGGCTGATGAAGATCGTATTGTAAGCCGTCCTGGCTGACGAACAACCCGTTCCACGGCCGGCAGGCTACCCGCAGCGCCGGCAGGATCGCGTCGTAGCAGTGATAGAGCCCCATGGCGGGTAGCGCCAGCGTTTGAAACAGCGCCAGGCAGGCCGGGAAATCGCCGTGGGAGGCGTCGTCGTTCAGGGCGGTGAGCGAGGCGCACTCCTGGAACGCCAGGTCTGCCCCCGCCATCAGCGCGATCGACTGCGCCGTTGGCCGGCCGTCGCCGCTGTAGAACAGGCTTTTCCCGGCGAGGGTGATGCGGATCGCGCGGTTGCTGAGCTCGTGCTGGGTTTCGGCGGTGCGGATCTGCCAGTCGTGCCAGGTCCACGCCGGGGTGACGTCGCGCCACTCAATCGCAAAGCACAGCGCGGTGTCCGGCCAGTTTGCCAGCAGCGCCAACTGCATCAGCACCGGACGCTGCAGCGGCTGGCTGTAGATAATCAGCGGCTTGTGGCGGGAAAAGCTTTTCCAGTAGTTGAGTAGCGCCGTCAGGCCGGTACAGTGATCCGGATGGACGTGGGTGAAGTAAATGGCATCGATATCGTTAATATTGCCCCCGCGCTGCCACAGGGCGCGAGGGATGGTGGGGCCGCAATCAATCAGCCACTGGCGATTGTTATTATCAATCACGCGCAGCGCAGAGGTATTTTGGCTCTCTGAGAAGGCGCTGCCGCAGCCGAGAACGTCTATTTTCATTTACCCTCGCCAAAAAATTTTCGCACTTAATTAAATTGTCACAAATACCCGACAAAGTAGGCTCACATCATGTCGAGTCAAGGTTGCATTTTTTTTACAGCCAAATGAACACGTGTTCATACCGGCGCGAATAAATAAAAAAATGCCTACAGAAGAGTTTTGGATACCGAATATGAGCTATCTGCACATTGCCAGCCTGAGAATTAGCTACGGCGATAAGGTTGTCCTGCATAATATCGACCTGGCGGTAGAGAAGGGGGAGATGATCGCCCTGCTGGGGCCATCGGGCTGCGGGAAAACCACGCTGCTCAATGCGCTCTGCGGCTTTATCCCGGCGCAAAGCGGGGAGATCGTCGTCGCCGGCAGGGAAATTACCCATAGCCCGCCGGAGCAGCGCAATATTACGATGGTTTTTCAAAGCTATGCGCTGTGGCCGCACCTGACGGTGGCCCGCAATATCGGCTACGGCCTGAAGCTGCGCCGGTGGCGGCGCGACGATATCGACCGTCGGGTGGCGGAGCTGCTGCAGATAGTCAACCTCTCGGGGTTGGCGGAAATGAAGGTGACCGAGCTTTCCGGCGGCCAGCGTAAGCGGGTTGCCCTGGCGCGCGCCCTGGCGATTGAACCGGACGTGCTGGTGCTGGATGAGCCGCTCTCCAACCTGGATGCTAAAGTCCGCCTTAACGTCCGCCATGAAATAAAAGCGCTGCAAAAGAAGCTCGGCTTTACCTCATTAATCGTCACCCATGACCAGCAGGAAGCGCTGGTGATGGCCGACCGTATTGCCGTATTAAATAACGGCAGGATTGAGCAGTTAGGAACGCCGGAAGAGATATATCAGCGTCCGGCCACGCCTTTCGTCGCCGATTTTATGGGGGCCGATAATAAAATAAATAGCCGCGATATCCGCACCCTCGACGGTATTCACTGGCACAGCCCACAGGCATATTCCGCTACCAATTCTGGCGAGCAGATTATTTATTTCCGCAGCACCGACGCGGCGCTCCTTTCAGTCGCGGATAGCGCGCCGCAGGAGGGGCTGACCCTCGACGGCATCGTCGAACAAAGCGCCTTCCTCGGCCATTTATATCGCCACAGCGTACGCTGCCGCGATCGCCTGCTGCTGGCGGATTCTACCCGCTGCTGGCCCGCCAGCTCTCCGGTCAGGCTGCACGTGCCGACGCCGGCGCTGCATATTTTTCCTTCATCTCATGCAAGTTGACATCATCGTGTTCATTCTGGGGATAAACCATGTTTACTAAAACAAACGTTGCGCTCGCGACCGCCGTACTCCTGAGCTACGGCGCGCAGGCCGATACCATCCTGAACGTCGCGACGGCGGGCGATCAGAATATGGTGGATTACGTAAAAACCTGGCTGGGGCCAAAGTTTGAGGCGGCGCATCCGGGCGTCAAGGTGCAGGTTATCGGTACCGGGCCGGGGGACGCGGGCTCGAACAAAATTATCGAAAAGCTGACGGCGCAGAAGGCGAGCGGCGCCAGCAGCTGGGATATTGACGTCGCCGTGGTGCATCAAAAAGCCGGCGGCGAGCTGGTGGAGAAGGGGCTATTAGAGAAGTACCGCCAGCAGATTAAGACCGGCAGCCTGGTCAGCGCCGACAACGCTAAAAATGCCCTCGGGGTGAACGTCGACGGCTACGTGATGCCGATGTTTTTAAGCCAGACCGCCATTGCCTGGAACAGCGAGACGATCAAAACCCCGCCGGCCTCCTACGATGAGCTGGTGGCCTGGGCGCAGAAAAACCCGCAGGCCTTCGGCTATAACGGGATCAAAAACGGCATGTCCGGGGTCAGCTTCGTGGTGGGCTGGATGTATGCCTACGGCACCGACGCCCAGCGCCTCTCCTCCCTGCCGTACGATAAAAGCGTGGAGAAAAACTGGGGCCAGGCCTATGAAAAGCTGAAGGCTTTTAATAAAAACGTCACCTTCACGCCGGGCAACGCCGGGACGCTCGATATGCTGGCCCGCGGGGAGATCGCGATGGGGCCGGTGTGGGTGGACATGTTCTACAGCTGGAAGGATCAGGGGAAGCTGCCGCCGTCGATCAAGCTCTCCCTGCTGGCGCCGGGCATGCCGGGTCAGCCAATGTATTACGTGACCCCGGCGAAGGCGGCGAATCCGCAGCTGGCGCACGAGTTTATCGAGCTGGCGACCAGCCCGGAGGTGCAGGCGCAGGGGATCGTGAAGCAGTTTAACTGGTATCCCGGCATCGATGCGCAGCACGTTAAGCCGCAGCTGGACGCGGGGACGTGGCAAAAGCTGTTTGCGGAGATCTCGCCGCAGGCGCTGGCGGAATACGGCAAGAACTTCCCGATTACCGCCTATTTTGACGATATTAAAGAAGGCTACGAAAGCCAGGTCGCTAACTAATCTTCGTCGATGCCCGGGGCGGCCGCGCGTCGCCCGGGCATTTCTCCTTGCTGATATCAGGTTTGCTATGCGTATTTCGCTGAAATATCTGCTGCTGGTGGCTCCCGCCGGGCTGACCATCGCCGTGCTGTTTTTATATCCGCTGGGCTTCTCGCTGATTGCCGCCTTTACCGACGATGCGCAGCGGCTGACCCTGGCCCACTTTCGCAAAGTCTACGCGCTCTACTCCACCGATATTCTGTTCACGCTGATCGTCGTGCTGAGCTCCGTGGCGCTGCTGGCGCTGATTTCTATCACCCTTTCCGCGGTGATTACCCTGTCGTCCTGCCGGCCGATTGTGCAGATGCTGGCATTTTTATATCGGCTGCCGCTGTTTATTCCCTTTATCGTTGCGGCGCAGATGATGCGCACCTTTCTGGCCAAAAACGGCCTAATGAACAATGCGCTGGTTGCCAGCGATCTGCTCACGCCGATGGAGACGATCTCCTGGCTGGGCTGGAAGGGCATTATTATCACCTTCGTCTGGAAGCAGCTGGCGTTCGCCACGCTGCTTATCTGCGGCGCAATGGCGGCGCTTGAGCAGTCGCAAATTCTGGCGGCGCGCAACCTGGGCGCCTCTCGCCCGCGGATCCTGTTCGATATTATTCTGCCGCAGGTGCTGCCCGCCATCGGCGTGGCGCTGGTGCTCTCGACCGTCACTATGATGTCGGTGCTGTCGGTGCCGCTGATGATAGGCGTCGATACGCCGACGATGATCACCGTTGATATGGCGTTTCGCGTGAACTCCTACGGGGATTACGCCGTGGCTAACGCCCTCGGCGTCGTGTCGCTGCTTATCTGCGGCACGCTGTCGTGGTTTTATCTGCGCCACAGCCTGCGGCAAAAAGGGGGAGAATAATGAAGGAGGTTACGATGACGTCACCCGCGACGCTGCTGGCGAAAGGGCGGAGAAAGCTGAGCGCCAGCCTGCCGCTGCAGACGCTGCTGCTGGTTCTGATGCTGCTGGCGATGTTTGGCCCGCTGCTGAATCTGCTTATCTGGACGGTGGCCGAAAGCTGGTTCTTTCCCCATGCCCTGCCCAGCCAGTGGGGGCTGAAATACTGGTATCAGGTGTTCAGCCCCTATAGCGATGTTTCGGGCTCTTTGCTGACCAGCGTGCTGATTGCCGTGCTGTCGGTGCTGGTGTGCCTGCTGATTTCGATCCCCGCCGGCTATGCGTTATCGCGGCGAGGGATGCCGCTGCGGGTGGGCTTTATGCTGCTGTTTCTTATTCCGCAGGCGTTCCCTAACCTGACGGTATATATGAATATTGCCCGGCTTTTCTATCAGTGGGGGCTCAACGGCACCGTGGCCGGCGTGGTGCTGGTGCACAGCGTGCACGGGCTGATGTATTCGGTATGGATCTGCGTGGCGGCGTTCTCGGCGGTCGATCCGCTGCTGGCAAGAGCGTCGCGCAATCTGGGGGCCGGGGCGGTGTATACGTTTTGGCATATCGTTTTGCCCCAGGCATCGCCGGGGATTATTGCCGCCAGTATTTTTGTCTTTCTGGAGTCGCTGGACGAGTTCACCGGCACCTTTTTTGTCGGCGCGCCGGATATCACCACGCTGCCGCTGCTGCTATACAACGCCAGCATGTCGGGAAACTATCAGGTGTCGTCTATTACTGCGCTGATTTTATTACTGCCGTCGCTGCTGTTTATGCTGGTTATTCATAAATTTATGCGCCCGGAAATGCTGGCAAAAATGGGCAAATAGCGCTCAGGCTACCCGCCAGTAAAAACGCTTCCCACCGGGAAGCGTTTTTACTATCAGGTCATCATCATCGGCCACTCTGGCGGCGTCTGGCTCATCACTTCAACCATGACGTCTTTAATGTTGCCCCAGATTTTGGCAACGTCTATCAGAGTGATACCGAGCAGGCCGGTGGCAAACCAGCAGGCGGCGACCAGCCCCAGGCAGCTGCAGATCACCGCTAAGCCGGCATAGTCGCTTTTACGCAGCTGAATATTCATCGAGCTGGCTAAAAACATCAGCACTGCGCTCACCAGCGGCCAGCGCAGGAGTATGACACTGGTAGTAATGGAAGCCATTAACCTGATCCTCAAAGAAAGTCGGGGGCCTTTGACAACCTGGCGAGACTAACGATGACGTGGCGCTCTGGCTATCGACGGGCAAAGAAACGTATAATGAAACAATGTTTCCGTTTCATTAGGATATGTGAACTATATCACACTTGTTCTTTTATTCACCAGCCAAAAATTGCGTTTTTTATGTGCTTATAAACCATTTTAATATTGTGGTTAATGGCGCGATGCGCCATAGCCATGCCCGCTATGCTGCTGAAGCTAATGTATTAATACGATGGATTGTTTTTTTGCCAGGCTTATATCTACGGGTTTTATTACCTGTTCGCAGTCATCACACGGTTAAACCGAATCAGAAAGCGCTGCCGCTCTAATTATGTCGAGAATGTTTCTCGATTGTTCTATAAGTTAGTATTATTCATCATTATCAGCTGTGGGGTTTTTACCCTCAATAGCCGAATGCCTAAATGACCGGCGCTGTATAGGCGTAGGCATCTGCCATTGTGGACTGTTACCGTGATTAAGGCGTATCGCATGGATATAAAGCGGAAATGAGTCGTAGCGCGCCACATAAGGCGTTGAAAATATTCGGAATTACCCTGGTTATCCTGCTGCCAGTGGTGCTGGCCTTGTGGCTTGCCCAACACCGGGCCAGGGTGGAAACCAACGACCAGCTCCGCTCGCTTTCTCAACTGGCGCTGCAGAAAACCGAAATGGTTATTCATGAGGCCGAGCAGGCGCGTAAAAAGGCCATGCAATATCAGGGGATAATATGTTCGCCGCAGCACCAGCGATATATGCTGGATATTGTTCGCAGCCTGCTTTACGTCGAAGATTTAGTCTATGCGGAAGGCGCTGATTTCTTTTGCTCAACCGCCGTTCATCCCGATACGGCGTGGCATGTCGAGACGGCTAATTATATAAAAAAGCCGGATGTCGCCATCTATTACTATCGCGATACGCCGTTCTATCCCGGCTTTGCCATGACCTATATGCAGCGCGGCCACTATGTCGCGGTTATTAATCCACTTTCCTATAGTGCGTTAATATCCAGCGATAGAGATTTAGCCTACGGCCTGTTCGATACCAAAACGAACCAGTTTTTCTCCGTCAGCAAAAATACCGACGCCGCGGCGTTACGTCCGCTGATCCGCAGCGAAGACACCTTTTTCCAGCAGGATCGCCGGGTATACACCGTTGCCCATTCGGCGAACCGGCCTATCGCGGTAATCATGTCCACCTCGCGCGTGGGCTACTATCAAAATTTATATGACCAGATCGTGCTCACCCTGCCGCTGGGCCTGATTGGTAGCGGGCTGATGTTAATGCTGTGGCTACGAATCCGGCGGCAGTACCACTCCCCGCGCAGCAGGCTGCAGCGCGCGCTGAGCCGTCGCCAGCTGTGCCTGCACTATCAGCCGATCGTCGATATTAAAAATAACCGCTGCGTCGGGGCCGAAGCGCTGCTGCGCTGGCCAGGATGCGATGGCCCGGTGATGAGCCCGGCGGAGTTCATTCCGCTGGCGGAGAACGAAGGGCTGATTGCGCAGGTGACGGACTACGTCGTGGATGAGGTGTTTGCCGATCTGGGCGAATTCCTCGCCAGCCATCCGCAGCTGTACGTTGCGATTAACCTCTCGGCCACGGATTTCCACTCCGCGCGGCTGATTAGCCAAATTAGTGAAAAGGCGCAAAGCCACGCGGTATGCATCAGCCAGATTAAAATCGAAGTGACAGAACGCGGATTTATTGACGTGCAGAAAACGACGCCGGTGATTCAGGCGTTTCGCGAGGCGGGATATGAAGTCGCCATCGACGATTTCGGCACCGGCTACTCCAACCTGCATAACCTTTCTTCGCTCAACGTGGACATTCTCAAGATCGATAAATCCTTTATCGATACGCTGACGACCCACGGCACCAGCCACACGATCGTCGAGCATATTATTGAGATGGCGCGCAGCCTGCACCTGAAAACCGTGGCCGAGGGTGTCGAAACGCTGGACCAGGTGAAGTGGCTACACAAGCGCGGCGTCCGCTACTGCCAGGGCTGGCATTTTGCCAAGGCGATGCCGGTGCAGGAGTTTAAGCAGTGGCTGGTTAAGGCACCAGCGCTGCTGAACGCCTGCGCGCAAAGCCGTCAGGCGGAAATCTGATGGCGATAGTCGCTGGGCGTGCGGTCATACTCCCGGCGGAACACCCGTGAAAACGTCTGCTGCGAGACGTAGCCCAGATCCATCGCGATATCGAAAATCGGGCGCTGGGTGGTTCTGAGGGCTTCAGCGGCCAGTAACAGCCGACGTTGGCGAATGTAATCACCCAGCGTCTGATGCGTAACGGCGCGGAACATCCGCTGGAGATACCACTTCGAGTACCCCGATTTTTTGGCGACTACATCAATGTTAAGTGGTTGATCGATATGTTCATCAATCCATTCAATAAGCGTTTGGATAATATCCTGATGGGACATAAAGCGGCCTCTCTCTCAATTCTCGATTCGTCGTTTTGTCTGCGGGCGAGTATAATTCCTCAAGTTAACTTGAGGTAAAGCGCTTTATGGAAAAGAAATCACCCCGTATTAAAATGCTGTTGACCCCTGGCGAAGTGGCAAAACGTACCGGCGTTGCCGTCTCGGCGCTCCATTTCTATGAAAGCAAAGGGCTGATTCACAGCCAGCGCAATCCGGGCAATCAGCGGCGCTACCGTCGTGACGTGCTGCGCGCGGTGGCGATTATCAAGATTGCGCAGCGCATCGGCATTCCGCTGGCGACTATCGGCGACGCCTTTGGCGTGCTGCCCGAAGGCCACAACCTAAGCGCCAAGGAGTGGAAGCAGCTATCGTCGGTGTGGCGGGAAGAGCTGGACCGGCGTATTCATACGCTGACCGCGCTGCGCGATCAGCTGGATGGCTGCATCGGCTGCGGCTGCCTGTCGCGACGGGACTGCCCGCTGCGTAACCCGGGTGACAAGCTGGGTGAAGAGGGGACCGGCGCGCGGCTGCTGGAGGATGATTAAAAAACTAAAGCGCCACAACAGGGCGCTTTAGTTGTTTTCCGGTCTTTGTCTTTCGCTCTATCCCGCTGGTTCACAGGAGGGTTTCCCCCGACGTCGGCTCCCCTCAGTATTGCGCAACAAGTTGATGGAGGTTCCGGATTGCGCCGACACCTTAATTGTGGCACATCCCCTTAAATCCACCCGCTTATTTTGGCGAATTTTTCCCGCCATTCACCGCCAGTTCCTATAGTTAATTTGAACAAACGACGGGAGAGACCCATGCTGACGGTACATCACCTTAATCAATCGCGATCGCAGCGCGTGCTCTGGGCGCTGGAAGAGCTGCAGCTGCCCTATCAGATTGTCTGCTATCCGCGGCAGAAAAATATGCTGGCACCGCCGGAGTTAAAAAACATTCACCCGCTGGGCAAATCCCCGGTGGTGGAGGACAACGGCTACGTGCTGGCGGAGTCCGGGGCGATCCTCGAATATCTGCAGGAAACCTACGACAGCACGCAGCAGCTGCGGCCGCAGGCGATGGCGGACAGGCTGCAGTACCGCTTTTGGCTGCACTATGCCGAAGGCTCGCTGATGCCCCTGATGCTGATGAAGCTGGTCTTTTCCAGCCTCGGCAAGGCCCCGGTGCCGTTCGGCATGCGTACGCTGGGCGGCGCGCTGGGGAAGGGGATGCAGAAGGCCTGGCTGGACCGGCAGATTGCCACCCACGCCGGCTTTATCGAAGATCACCTCTCCCGATGGCCGTGGTTTGCGGGCGAAAACCTGAGCATGGCCGATATCCAGATGAGCTTTCCGCTGCTGGCGCTGCAGTCGCGCGGCGGAATTGACGGACTTGCGCACGTCGCCCGCTGGACGCAGCGTATCGAGCAGCGTCCGGCCTGGCAGCGCGCCATTGAGCGCGGCGGCCCCTTTACGCTACCGGGTGCCTGAGGCATCACCTTTTACGATGGCCGGCGCGAATTGCTATCAGCGCAATACAAAAATGTTAGCAGATTGCGCATAGACGATAACGTTTGCGCATCGGCTGGTTATTTCCTGAACGTCATAAGCGAAATTTAGCGAAATACGACAAACTTCAGTTGAAAAGGGCCATCTAAAGGCTGGATAATCGTTTGCCTTATTATTTTGCTCGCTATTTATCCTGCTAACAGGGGGTGAGTAAAGTAATTTTGACCACCGTATTGTATGCGCGGAGTTAAACGTTTGCTTTTTTTGCAGCCCCCCTGGCGCTGCGATATATAGCACAAGGAGATCGCGTTGAACTGGCAGTGGATGGTCCACCACGCATACCGACGAATGATAAAAATTCTCAGGGGAAGTTTTCTATGTCTACGCCTTCAGCGCGTACCGGCGGTTCATTAGACGCCTGGTTTAAAATTTCGGCTCGCGGCAGCTCCGTGCGTCAGGAAATTCTTGCAGGTTTAACCACTTTTCTCGCCATGGTGTACTCGGTAATCGTGGTACCGGGCATGCTGGGTAAAGCCGGGTTCCCACCGGCAGCGGTGTTTGTCTCCACCTGCCTGGTGGCGGGCGTGGGCTCCCTGGTGATGGGGCTGTGGGCCAACCTGCCGCTGGCAATCGGCTGTGCTATCTCGCTGACCGCCTTTACCGCCTTCAGCCTGGTGCTGGGGCAGCAGATCAGCATCCCGGTTGCGCTGGGCGCCGTGTTCCTGATGGGCGTGCTGTTTACCATTATCTCCGCAACCGGCATTCGTAGCTGGATCTTACGCAACCTGCCGCAGGGCGTTGCGCACGGCACCGGTATCGGTATCGGTCTGTTCCTGCTGCTGATCGCCGCCAACGGCGTGGGCCTGGTCATTAAGAACCCGTTGGACGGTCTGCCGGTGGCGCTGGGTAATTTCGACAGCTTCCCGGTGATTATGTCGCTGGTGGGGCTGGCGGTGATTATCGGTCTCGAAAAGCTGAAGGTGCCGGGCGGCATCCTGCTGACCATTATCGGCGTGTCGATCGTCGGCCTGATTTTCGACCCTAACGTTCACTTCTCCGGTATTTTCGCCATGCCGTCGCTGAGCGACGATAAAGGCAATTCGCTGATCGGCAGCCTGGATATTATCGGCGCGCTGAACCCGGTGGTTCTGCCGAGCGTGCTGGCGCTGGTGATGACGGCGGTATTTGATGCCACCGGCACCATCCGCGCGGTCGCGGGGCAGGCGAACCTGCTGGACAAAGACGGGCAGATCATCAACGGCGGTAAAGCGCTGACCACCGACTCCCTGAGCAGCGTCTTCTCCGGTCTGGTCGGCGCGGCGCCGGCGGCGGTGTATATCGAATCGGCTGCGGGTACCGCTGCCGGCGGTAAAACCGGCCTGACCGCGGTGACGGTTGGCGTGCTGTTCCTGCTGATCCTGTTCCTCTCTCCGCTCTCCTATCTGGTTCCCGCCTACGCCACCGCTCCGGCGCTGATGTACGTCGGCCTGCTGATGCTGAGCAACGTGGCGAAGATTGATTTCAACGATTTTGTCGATGCGATGGCGGGGCTGATTACCGCGGTCTTTATCGTGCTGACCTGCAACATCGTTACCGGCATCATGATCGGCTTCGCGTCGCTGGTGATTGGCCGTCTGGTCTCCGGGGAGTGGCGCAAGCTGAACCTCGGCACCGTGATCATTGCCGCAGCGCTGGTTATCTTCTACGCCGGCGGCTGGGCAATTTAAGCGATTTATGCTGACAGCGGGCGGCTCAGGCCGCCCGTTTAATTTTTAAGCCACATCCTGTTTCCTTTTGCGTTAATCTGGGTAGCGTATCATTTCGAGACATGACGCCTCAGATGTAAAATAAGAACACGCAGCAAACAGGGAACACATGGAAATATTCTTTACCATACTCATCATGACCCTCGTGGTCTCTCTCTCCGGGGTGGTTACACGCGTACTGCCCTTTCAGGTTCCATTACCTTTAATCCAGATTGCCATCGGCGCGCTGCTGGCCTGGCCTACGTTCGGGCTGCACGTCGAATTCGACCCCGAGCTCTTCCTGGTCCTCTTTATTCCGCCGCTGCTTTTTGCCGACGGCTGGAAGACGCCGACCCGCGAGTTCATCGAGCACGGGCGAGAGATTTTTGGCCTCGCGCTGGCGCTGGTGCTGGTGACGGTGGTGGGGATTGGCTACCTCATCTACTGGATTGTCCCGGGCATTCCGCTAATTCCGGCCTTTGCGCTGGCGGCGGTGCTGTCGCCGACCGATGCGGTGGCGCTCTCCGGGATTGTCGGCGAAGGGCGGATCCCGAAAAAAATTATGGGGATACTGCAGGGCGAAGCGTTGATGAACGACGCCTCCGGCCTGGTCTCGCTGAAGTTTGCCGTTGCGGTGGCGATGGGCACGATGGTCTTTACCGTTGGCGGTGCGACGGTCGAGTTCTTCAAGGTGGCGATAGGCGGCATCCTCGCCGGTTTTGTCGTCAGCTGGCTCTACGGGCGCTCGATGCGCTTCCTCAGCCGCTGGGGCGGCGACGAGCCGGCCACGCAGATTGTGCTGTTGTTCCTGCTGCCGTTTGCTTCCTACCTGATCGCCGAACACATTGGTTTTTCCGGGATCCTGGCCGCGGTCGCGGCGGGGATGACCATCACCCGTTCCGGGGTGATGCGCACCGCGCCGCTGGCGATGCGCCTACGCGCCAACAGCACCTGGGCGATGCTGGAGTTCGTGTTTAACGGCATGGTGTTCCTGCTGTTAGGCCTGCAGCTGCCGGATATCCTGTCGAGCTCGCTGGTGGCGGCGGAGGCGGATCCCAACGTCGAAACCTGGATGCTGTTTACCGATATTATCCTGATTTACGCCGCCCTGATGCTGGTCCGCTTTGGCTGGCTGTGGACGATGCGCAAGCTCAGCCAGCGCTTCCTGAAGAATAAGCCGATGGAGTTTGGCTCCTGGACCACCCGCGAGCTGCTGATCTCCTCGGTGGCCGGGGTGCGCGGGGCGATTACCCTCGCCGGCGTGCTGTCGATACCGCTGCTGCTGCCGAGCGGCGACGTTTTCCCTGCGCGCTATGAGCTGGTGTTCCTTGCCGCCGGGGTCATCCTGTTCTCGCTGTTTGTCGGCGTGATTGCGCTACCGATCCTGCTGCGCCACATTGAGTCGACCGACCATGTCCAGCAGCGTAAAGAGGAGCGCCTGGCGCGCGCCGCCACCGCGGACGTGGCGATCGTGGCGATTCAAAAAATGGAGGAGCGGCTGGCGGCGGATACCAAAGAGAATATCGATAATCAGCTGCTGACGGAGGTCAGCTCGCGGGTGATCGGTAACCTGCGCCGGCGGGTCGACGGGCGCAACGACGTGGAAACCTCCATCCTCGAAGAGCAGCTGGAGCGCCGCTTCCGCCTGGCGGCGCTGCGCTCAGAGCGCGGCGAGCTGTACCACCTGCGCGCCACCCGCCAGATCAGCAACGAGACGCTGCAGAAGCTGCTGCACGACCTTGACCTGCTGGAAGCGCTGCTCATCGAAGATCAATAGCCGCCGCCGCTCCCCGCTGGGGGGCCGTGCGGCTTGCAGGGCTCGCCCGGACCGGCGCAACGCGCCGCCTCCGGGCGTTTACTCATTGAGCCAGAAGCTTTTACTGCACGCCAGCCACGCCTGGGCGCTATGCGACAGATAGACCCCCTCCCGCCAAATCATCCCCAGTTCCCAGCTTAGCCCGCTCTGCAGCGGGATCGTGCAAAAATGCCGGGCGTCGAGGCGCTCGCAAATCGGCTGCGGCAGGATAGCCACGCCAATGCCCGCCTGAACCATCGCGGCGAGGAAGTCCCACTGCCCGCTGCGCACCGCGATGCGGGGCTTGACGTCATGGTCGGTAAACAGCTGCATCAGCTGCTGGCTGAGGGCGAAATCTTCGTTATAAATCACCAGCGGATGGGCGGCGAGCGCCTGCGGCGACAGCGAGCTCACCGCCTCCCACTGCGCCGTTCTCGGCGCCAGCACGCACAGCGGATGGTTGAACAGCGGCAGCGTCGCCAGGCCGCTCTCCTCGTCGACCGGCAGCGCCGTCATGGCCAGATCCAGCTCGCCGTCGCTGACCGCCTGCTGCACGGTCAGGCCGCCGAACTCGGCAATTTTTAGCTCCACGCCCGGATAGCGCTGGCGAAACAGGCCGATCGGTTCGGCCATCAGCATCCCGACCATCGGCGGGATCCCCAGCCGCAGAATGCCCTTATGCAGGTGGTTTATATCGCTCAGCTCGGACTCCAGCTGGCGGAATTCGCCCAAAATCGCCTGCCCGCGCTCGAAAACCACCCGGCCGGTATCGGTCAGCAGCAGTCGGCGGCCGTCGCGAATAAGCAGCGTACAGTTGAGCTCATCTTCGAGGTTTTTTAGCATCTTGCTGATGGTGGGCTGCGTGACGAACAGTTTTTCCGCCGCGCGGGTGAAGCTCTGCTGACGGACGACCTCGACAAAATAACGCAGCGTGCGGATATCCATAATTATTCCCTGAGACTATACCTGTGATGATTTTAATTCATTTCTGTCCAACCTGGCGGCTCACTATACTGCTCGCCTGGCTTCTTTTTCAGGAATATCGCTCATGGCCTTCGCGCCAGCTCGCGTTACCCCCTTCGTTATGCAACGCCTTCAGGTACCGGTTCAGATACTGGTTTATGCCGGACTCTTTGTCTGCGCTCAATATCTGGTGAACTGGCTGCACCTGCCGCTGCCGGCAAATCCTGTCCCTTATACACATTTC
>NZ_JAQGFU010000088.1:0-19314 GCF_030078455.1 Klebsiella sp. Ech2A
TCGGCATAGCGAACCAGCTCCGGATTGGTAAAACTGTCGCCGGAAATGGCAAAGAAAAAGCCAAACACGTCGCCGAAATCATCGTTTACGAAAGGGGCAACCACGCCGGGCGGGAAGAGCCGGGCCGCGTCTCCCACCCGGCGCCGCAGCTCGTCCCATATCTGCGGCAGCTCGCTGGAGTGATAGTTCGAGGCGATGTTGACGGTAATCTGCGACAGCCCGTTGGAGGAGATGGAGCTGACGTTATCCAGGTAGGGCAGCTGCTGCAGGGCATTTTCCAGCGGCAGGGTGACCTCTTCCTCAACCTGCTGGGCCGAGGCGCCGGGATAGTGGGTAATGACCACGGCGGTTTTAATCGTAAACGCCGGATCTTCCAGACGGCCGATATTGAGCAGGGCGAAAATACCGCCCACGCCGAGCAGCAGAATGGTCAGCCAGACGCGGACGGGATTATTGATAAACTGGCGGGATATATCCATTAAAGGCCTCGTTCACGCGTCCAGATTCGAACCGGCTGCTGCGCATGCAGTTCGCTTACGCCAGCTGCCACTACGCGCTCGCCGACGCTGAGCCCGTCGGTAATGACCACCCCCTGGGTTGTCACCTGCCCGACGCTCACTTTGCGATCCTCAAGATGCAGCTGCTCGCCATCGCCTTTAATTACCCACACGTGCGGCTCGTTGCGCTGGTGACTATCGGGATTGAAGACCGCCTCAACCGGCACCACCAGCGCTTCGCGGCCGGCGTTGGCGGGGAGGTTTGCCAGGTTAACCGTCACGGTTCCGCTAACGCCGCCTACCGTCGGGAAATCGGCCGGGCGCGGCATGGTCAGGATCACCTGCCAGGTGAGGCTGCTATTGTCGCTGCTGCCGGAATGCTCTTTGTACTGCGCGGTGAACTGGCGGTCCGGCAGGGAGTTGATTCTGACGATCGGGCGATACTGGGCGTTGCGAATATCAAAGGCGCTAAAGAGGTTTTCCGGGATGCTAAAGACCACGTCGAGCAGATCGGTGCGTGTCAGGGTCACCACGGTTTGCCCGGCGGCGACGACCTGATGATTGCGCACCGGCACGCTGGCCGCTACCCCGCTAAAGGGCGCGTTGAGCGTCATCTGGCCGAGCTCTTCGCGGGCAATTTTCAGCGCGGCGTTAGCCGAGTCGCGGCTGGCGCGCTGAACGTCCATTTCCGCTTTAGAAATAGCCTGACGGCCGGCGAGGGTCTGGAAGCGATCGAACTGCCGCTGCGCAAGCGTAGCGGCGGTTTGTCGTTCATTGACGCGCTGCTGGGCTTCGCGCGCGTTGAGCCGGGCGAGGACCTGCCCTTGCGTCACGTTCGCGCCCTGGCGAACGTCGAGCGATTCAACCTGGCCGCCGCGTTTAAAGGACAGCTCCGTGGAGTCCCCGGACTCGATGCGCGCGGGGAAAATACGCTGCTGTGAATCACCCACCGCGGTCACCTCAGCGGCTTTCACCATCCGCGGCAGCGGCGTAACCTGCGGCGCTTTCTGATCGCAAGCTGTTGTTATTAAAATAACAACAGGAATGAGAGAAAAATAACGGTTCACTGTATTCCCCTCAGAGCTAAAAGATTTATTTTAAATGTTAGTGACAAACGTCGAACTTATTCAGCCAGGGCAGAGACGACGACATAGGTGAATAATCCCGTAGCCGTACAGGCAATTATTGCCAGGGCAATAAACAGGCTCAGGCGAAACAGGCTATAGCCAAACATCGTTCCTCCTTTAGTACTGGTTATAGAGTAAGTAAATTCTTATCTACCTAATTCTTGAGTGGTTTTCAGAAGCGACAGGGCTCCTGATAATGAGCATAGTCGCAGAAAAGCGGAAATGTTAAAAAGAGTAAAAATTGCCCTTATGTCGACGGTTTAGGGTGGTTTGCAGATGAATTGTCTGAGGGCGGCTATCTCCGTGATATTTTTCAATATATTAATTGGTGGCTTAAAAAGGTTAACAGTCCTGTGCTACGTTTAATCATACCGACTTCTATGCCAGTTTTTGTTGCTGAGATTTTTCCTCAACGCGTCTCGTTGGGGAGCTATTCGCGATCTATTCTATTGGTAATAAAAGGATTGTCTGTATGTATAAAAATATTCTGGTCCCGGTTGATGTCTTTGAAATCGGCCTTGCCGACAAAGCGCTATCCCACGCTCAGTTCCTCGCACAAAGCTCTGCCGGGAAAATTCATCTGGTGCACGTAAATCCTCTTTTTTCCCCGGCGCTGACGCGGGGATTTATTTCCGATGCGCGAAAAATGGAGGACTACCTCGTTAAAAATTCTCAGGAAAAACTTGCTGAGCTCGTCAAAAAGTCGGGTCTGGCGGAAGGTGACGTAGAGATTCACGTTCGCAGCGGCAACGTGCGTGACGAAGTCACGAAGCTGGCCGACGAGCTGCAGGCGGATGTGGTGATCGTTGGCTCGCGCAACCCAAATATTCAGACCCACCTGCTGGGTTCCGAGGCGGCCAGTATCGTTCGTTATGCTCACGTTCCGGTTTTTGTTGTGCGTTAGGCGGCCTGATGCTGTTCTGATTTCCGTTACAGGAGTGAGGAGATAACTATGAGTACAGACAAACCGGGCGGCCCGTTCTACAAGCTCTCCGTCGATGAAACCCTGTCCAGCACCAACAGCTCCCCCGAGGGGATTAGCAGCGCGGAAGCGGCATCGCGACTCCAGCAGTTCGGCGAGAACGCGTTACCGCAAAAGCCGGGCAAACCGGCCTGGCTGCGCTTTCTGGCCCACTTCAACGATGTTCTGATTTACGTCCTGCTGGCGGCGGCGCTGCTGACCGCGGTCATGGGCCACTGGGTCGATACCCTGGTGATTCTGGGCGTCGCGGTGATCAACGCCCTGATTGGTCATATTCAGGAAAGTAACGCCGAAAAATCGCTGCAGAGCATTCGCAATATGCTGTCCAGCGAAGCTGTGGTGATCCGCCAGGGCAACCATGAAACGATTCCGACCACCGCGCTGGTGCCGGGCGATATTGTGGTGATCCGTGCGGGCGACCGTATTCCCGCCGACCTGCGGGTTATCGAAGCCCACAACCTGCGCGTGGAGGAGGCGATTCTCACCGGTGAATCAACGGTGGTTGAGAAAAGCACCGAGGCGCTGAGCGGCGAGCTTCCTCTCGGCGACCGCACGAACCTGCTGTTCTCGGGTACCACGGTAAGCTCCGGCGGCGGTAAAGGCCTGGTGGTGGCGACCGGCGGGGATACCGAGCTGGGCCATATCAACCAGATGATGGCGGATATTGAAAAGCACCGCACGCCGCTGCTGGTGCAGATGGACAAGCTCGGGAAAGCCATTTTTATCATCATTCTGGTGATGATGGCCGCGCTGTTTGTCTTCAGCCTGCTGTTCCGCGATATGCCGGTTTCGGAGCTGATGCTCTCGCTGATTAGCCTCGCGGTGGCGTCGGTGCCGGAAGGGCTGCCGGCGATCATCTCGATTATTCTCTCTCTCGGCGTGCAGACCATGGCCCGGCAGAAGGCGATTATCCGCAAGCTGCCGACCGTTGAGACCCTGGGCGCGATGACCGTGATTTGCTCGGATAAAACCGGGACGCTGACTATGAACGAGATGACGGTCAAAGCCGTCATCACCGCGGACACCGTCTATCGGGTCGAAGGCGATAGCTATGAGCCGATCGGTAATATCCATCCGGTAGATGATTCCGGGCCGCTGGTGGTGGCGCCGGGTACGCTGCTCGAGCGCTATCTGCGGACCATTGATTTATGTAACGACAGCCAGCTCATCAAGGATGAAAGCGGATTATGGAAAATTACCGGCGGCCCGACGGAAGGGGCGCTGAAGGTGCTGGCGGCGAAGGTGGCGCTGCCGGCGGTGGCAACCGAGCTGCGGAGCAAAATTCCTTTCGACTCGCAGTATAAATATATGTCGACGCTCTACCGCATCGGCGATGAGGAGATGATTTTAATTACCGGCGCCCCGGACGTGCTGTTCCGGCTCTGCCAGCAGCAGCAGACCGATAGCGGCCTGCAGCCGCTCGATCAGCCGTACTGGGAGGCAAAAATTGAAGAGTACGCGCGGGAAGGGCTGCGCATGGTGGCGGCGGCGTGGAAGCCTGCGGCCAGCGGGCAGACCGAGCTGACCCACCAGGATTTGCAGCAGGGGGTGATTCTTCTCGGCATTGCCGGGATGATGGATCCGCCGCGTCCGGAAGCCATTACGGCGATTGGCGACTGCCTGCAGGCGGGGATCCGCGTGAAGATGATCACCGGCGATCACCCGCAAACGGCGATGAGCATTGGGCAAATGCTGGGCATCGGCAACGCCGGCACGGCCATTACCGGGCGCGAGCTTGAGGTAATGGACGACCAGCAGCTCAGCGAAGCCGCGCAGAAGTTTGATATTTTCGCCCGTACCAGCCCGGAGGATAAATTCCGCCTGGTGCAGGCGCTGCAGAGTAAAAAAGAGGTAGTCGGGATGACCGGCGACGGGGTGAACGATGCGCCGGCGTTGAAGCAGGCCGACGTTGGGATCGCCATGGGCATCAAGGGTACCGAAGTGACCAAGGAGGCGGCCGATATGGTGCTTACCGATGATAACTTCGCCACCATCGCCAGCGCGGTCAGGGAAGGGCGGCGGGTGTACGATAACCTGAAGAAAACCATCCTCTTTATTATGCCGACTAACCTGGCGCAGGGGCTGTTGATTATTATTGCCCTGCTGGCGGGGAATTTAATTCCGCTGACTCCGGTGCTGATCCTGTGGATGAACATGGCGACCTCGGCCACGCTGTCGTTTGGCCTGGCGTTTGAGGCCGGCGAAAAGAACATCATGAAGCGTCCGCCGCGCGATCCTAAGCTGCACGTTATGGACGGTTTCGCTATCTGGAGGGTCATTTTCGTCGGCTCGATGATCGCCGTGAGCGCCTTCGTGCTGGAAGCCTGGCTCCAGCCGCGCGGCTACTCGCCGGAGTTCATTCGTACCGTCCTGCTGCAAACGCTGGTCACCGCCCAGTGGTTCTATATGCTCAACTGTCGCGTCGCCGACGGTTTCTCTCTGAGCAAAGGATTACTGGCCAACAGAGGCATCTGGATCGTCAGCGGCGTTCTGCTGGTGCTGCAGCTGCTGATCATCTACGCGCCGTTTATGCAGATGCTGTTTGGTACCGCCGCGCTGCCGTTCCGCTACTGGGTGATCACCTTCATCATCGGATTTGTGATGTTCCTGATTGTCGAAATCGAAAAACCGCTAACCCGGAAATGGCGTACGTCCTGACGGGCGGAAAGCAGGGTTAAAACGCACCTTTCAACTTAAGGGGGCAGGCCGTTCGGTCGCCCCCTTCCAACGTAGCGTATCGATGAGCATCCGTAGCGCCGGGCTGACCCGGCGGTTCGGGTAGTAGAGATGACAGCCGGGAATGCGGGGGCACCATTCGTCGAGGACGGAAATAAGCCTGCCGCTCGCCAGCTCCTCCGCCACTTCGTGTTCTAAAAGCATCCCTAATCCTGCTCCCGCTCTTACGGTGGCGGAGGCCAGAACGCCATCGTTAACGATCAGCTGACCTTTAATCCGGGGCTTTATTTCGCACCCTGCTTCTTAAATACCCATGGCACTACTTTCCCCGTGCTAACAAGGCGGTAGTTAACACAAATATGCTCTTCCAGATCCTGCGGCGACGCGGGCTGCGCATGTCGCGCAAAATATCCCGGCGTTCCGACCACCAGGGCGCGGATATCCGGCTCAATGCGCACCGCAACCATATCCCGCTCCACCG
The DNA here is from genome assembly GCF_030078455.1 of Klebsiella sp. Ech2A. Taxonomy (NCBI): domain Bacteria; kingdom Pseudomonadati; phylum Pseudomonadota; class Gammaproteobacteria; order Enterobacterales; family Enterobacteriaceae; genus Klebsiella; species Klebsiella sp. Ech2A. The sequence continues at coordinate 5,764 of NZ_JAQGFU010000088.1, forward strand.
TTTCACCGAGGCGTATACCGGCATCGAAACCGTTAGCCACGATATCGACGAGGCGATCGTCGACGATGACCTACACCGATATCCCCGGATATTCCAGCAAAAATGCGGGGAGCTTAGGGGCGAGAACGGCGCGCGCGGCGTAGTGAAAAACGCTAAGGCGAATCAGGCCAGAAGGGGTGTCTCGCCCGTGAGCCAGCGTTTCCAGCCCCTCAGCCAGGCTCGCCAGAGCGGGTTCCAGAGTCTGCAACAGCTGCCTCCCGGCGGCCGTGGGCGCTACCGAGCGGGTGGTGCGGGCAAGCAGGACTACGCCAGGCCGCTGTTCCAGTGCGCGCATCGCGTGGCTGAGCGCCGCGTTCTTCTTCCTCGAGCTGACGATCGGACCGATTTGGGCCGTTCCGATGGACATTGCGCCAAAAACGGCGGGCACGGCCAGCGGCATGCTCAATTTCGGCGCGGCGATGGCCACCATCATTTCACCGATTATTTTCGGCCTGATGATCGATATGACCGGTAGCTGGACGCTGCCCTTCGCCGGCGCGATTGGCTTCCTGATCCTCGGGATTATTTTTACTCAATGGATTCGTCCGGACATCACGGTAGAGCATATTGAGCAACAAAAGACGGCTGAGCCACACTCTCTGGCGGGCTGACCTTTAATTCCTACCCTTTATTCCATTTTCATTGGCCATTGACGGGCAAGGGGTCGCCTTTGCCCGCGATAAATTGAGGAGCAACAGACCATGACAAGTGAAATAGCCCGTCAACCCTTCGCCGTGACGGATAAACCGCACATCGTGCTGGCGGTAGGCGATGCCGCGGGAATCGGCCCGGAGATCGTTGTCACGCTGCCCGCGGAGTCTGACTGGCTATCTATTCCACAGTGGCCTGGCCTGCATCGCCACATTACGCCCGCCGAGGTGAGCGAGGCGAACGGCGTATTTATCCTCGAATCGCTGAAAATCGGCGTTGAAATGGTGGCGACGGGCCGGGCCGACGCGCTGTGCTTTGGTCCGCTGAACAAAGGCGCGATGCGTATGGGCGGCATGCGTCAGGAGGACGAAATGCGCTGGCTCTCCAGCGAGCTCAATTACACCGGCGTGTGCGGCGAATTTAACGTGCTGGACAGGCTCTGGACGGCGCGCGTGACGTCGCATATTCCGCTGTCTGCGGTAGCCGGCCAGCTCAGCGCCGGCAAGGTTGCCCAGGCCATTGGCATGCTGACGCAGGCGCTGAAAGACGCCGGCGTGGCGCAGCCGAAAATCGGAGTTTGCGGCTTAAACCCGCATAACGGTGATAACGGCAACTATGGCGATGAAGAGGGCAGAATCATCACGCCCGGTATCGAACTGGCCGCCGCTGAGGGAAATCCCGCTGAAGGACCTTTCCCGGCGGATACGATTTTCCTGCGCGCCAAAGAGGGCCAGTTTGACGGGATTGTTTCGATGTATCACGACCAGGGGCAAATCGCCACCAAGATGATGGGCTTTGATATCGGCGTTACCGTGCAGGGCGGGTTACCGATCCCGGTGACCACGCCGGCGCACGGTACGGCCTACGAAATAGTGGGCAAAGGCGTGGCAAAAACCACGGCGATGGCTAACGCCTTTGACCTGGCCTGCCGGATGGGGATCGGCCATCGGCAGAAGCGCGCTTAGTTCTCCCGCCGCAATACGTTGGCGTATCTCCGGCCGTTGCGCAGATGAGATACGCCGACGATGGTCCGTTGAAGAGGGGCCAGGGCACGGCTAACGGCATGACGGGACAAGCTATCGCGTTGTTTTTTTATCGGGAAGTTATTTACCGCCAGGCCAGAAGATGACGGCGACCGGAGGCGCAAAGATCAGCAGGAAAATCGGCAGCTCTTCGGCAAAGCCGTAGCCCGCCCGGATGATACCGAGGGCCATATTGGCCGACGCCAGGCCGAACCACAGCAGGGCAAACAGCAGCGCAAGCCTGCCGGTTGCCGGTGGGTGAGCCGGCATGAGCCGCCGCGTCAGCAGGCGGAACAGGCTCGCCAGCAGCAGTCCGCTGAGCAGAAATAGCAGGGTGCGCATAGGCAATTTTCCTCAGCTGCAGGTCCTGCTGCCGACCGTAACTTCCGGTCGGCAGCGGATATCACGCCCGGCGATGGGGAGCCAATAAATCCCCTAATCCGATGCGCTGTAAAAACTCTTTGCGGATGCGGTCGGCGACCGCATTGACAACGGCGGCGCCGTCGTCCGACGGATCGACGTGCAGCCGGAACGGGCGTTTCCCGTAGGGCGTATTGACGATATCGACCATGGCGGCGGCGACGTCCGCCACGTCTGCATCCTCCGGCTCGCAGGCGGCCAGCCCTTTCAGCGCCTCTTCGCCCAAACCGGCGGTGGGTCCGGCGCCGGTATATTCGCGCTCGCGATCGGCGTCGGCTGGTTTACCTGAATGCAGGAAGTGGTTGGTGCCGGTGGTAAAGGCTCCCGGCACAATAATCGAGGACTCGATTCCCCAACGCGCCAGCTCCGCAGCGTAGCTGACGGCGACCGCATCCATCGCCGCCTTGGCCGCAAAGTAGGGGGCCAGGTACGGCGGCGTGCCGCCGCGAGTACTCGCGCATGCTGGCGTAGACGATGTGTCCGGAGCGGGCGAATGCGCGGGCTGCCAGCGCGCCGAAGCCGCTGGAGGCGCCGGTAATCAGAATAACCTGTTGCATGATGTGCTCCAGAATAGCGGGCGGCGATGCCGCCCGGGCAATGTTAAAAACTGATGTCGAAATCAGGCGAAGCCGCCGTTAACGCGGATCACCTGAGAGTTGATCCAGCTGCCGTCCGGGCCGGCCAGCGCGGCAACCGCGGCGGCGATTTCGTCCGGCGTGCCGATACGCTCCAGCGGCGCCAGCTTCGCGATGGCGCTGATTTGCTCCTCGCTTTTGCCATTGAAAAACAGCTCGGTGCCGGTGGGGCCCGGCGCCACCGCGTTAACGGTGATATTGCGGCCGCGCAGTTCGTTAGCCAGCACGTGCACCAGACCCTCTACGCCCGCTTTGGAGGCGATGTACGGGCCGTAGGCCGGGAAGGATTTGGCGATCACGCTGGTAGAGAGCGCGATAATCCGCCCGCCGTCGCTTACCGCCTGCGCCGCGTTTGCCAGTACGAGGAAGGCGCCGCGCAGGTTGGTGTGGATGACCTTGTCAAAATCGGCCAGGCCGTCCGGGGTGATTTTTGCCATCGGCATGATCCCGGCGCTGTGCACCACGACGTCCAGCTGACCGGTCACGGCCTTCGCTGCGCTGAACAGGCGGCTGACGTCCTCCTCGCTGGCGACATCGGCCCGTATGGCCACGGCGCTGCCGCCGCCGGCAATAATATTCTGTACGGCTTCTTCCGCGGCTCCGGCGTTTCCGGCGTAGTTAACGATGACGGTAAAACCGTCCTGCGCCAGGCGCTCGGCGATGGCGCGACCGATGCCGCGGGATGCGCCGGTCACGAGGGCTGTTTTGTTGATTTTGTTCATAGTGTTCTCCGGAGGCTGATTGTTTATCCGTGCAGGTACGGGCTGATAGAGATATTAATGTTTTCTTATGAGAGATAAATGGGGGTATTTTGATATGATAATTCCATCAACATTAATAATAGGCCGGATGAGAGGTTTCAAATGGATAAGTTCGACACTTTGCTGCTCTTCACCCGGATCGTCGAGCTGGAAAGCTTCAGCCTGGCGGCGGACAGGCTGGGGATCCCCAGAGCCACCGCCAGCAATGCGATAAAAGCGCTGGAAAAAAAGCTGGAGTGCCGGCTGCTGGAGCGGACAACCCGCCACGTGCGAACCTCTCTGGACGGCAAGGCTTTCTACGAACGCTGCGTGCATATTCTCTCCGAGCTTGACGACGCCGAGTCCTCGCTGCGCCACTCCGTCGCGCGGCCGCGCGGTATTTTGCGCATTGACCTGCACGGCGCCCACGCGACGCGAATTGTCCTGCCGCGTATTGATGAGTTCCACGCCCGCTATCCGGATATCGAACTGGTTATCAGCAGCGGCGATCGGCTGGTCGATTTGGTGCGCGAGGGGATTGATTGCGCCGTTCGTGCGGGAAAACTGCATGATTCATCGCTGATTGCGCGCTATTTGGTCACCATGCCGCAGGTTATCTGCGCCAGCCCGGAGTATCTGCAGCGGCACGGCACGCCGCGTTCACCCAACGATTTGATGTCCCACCAGTGCGTGAATTTTTTCTCTACCAGCCGGGGAACGAACTATCCGCTGGAGCTTATCGTAAATGGCAAGGTGCAGGGCTATCAGCTTAAAGGCTGGATGACGGTCAACGATTCGGAAAACTACGTTATCTGCGCGCTGCGCGGGGCGGGGCTGGTACAGCTTCCCCGCTATCACGTCGCGGATGCTCTGGAGGAGGGGCGGCTGGTGGAGGTGCTTGGCGCATGGCAAAGCCCGGGGATGTCGCTTTCAGCGCTGTACCCGCAGCACCGGCAGCTCTCGCCGCGGGTCAGGGTATTTATCGACTGGCTGAGCGCCCTCTATCAAGCGCGTTTTCCCGAGGCGGGGTAATTATCTCCGGCCATTTACTTTTGAGGATAAAACCGCGCCCTGGCAGCTGCTGCAGGCCGTAGCGGCAGGGCGCATCAGGGTTGTCATCGACCGCGTATTCCCTCTGGCCAACGCTGCCGAGGCTCGCGAATTCGCCGAGACCGCAAAACCGCTGGGCCGCATCGTGATGAAGCCATGAGGCGGGTTTGAGCTGCCTGACGTCAGGCAGGGAAACTGTTAGCATCCCGCTAAAACGAACCATTCATTTTTAGCGATCTTTTGTCATGGTCCTCAGTTTTATTGCTGAAATAAGAATTTTATTATCAACATATCTCATCGGTATTAAATCGGTTAAGACGATAATAATGACATGGTTAATAAATAACGGTAATGACTTTGTCTGTATCGAGTTGATAATAACCGGTGCGCAGGAATCCAGCTGGAAGTGCGGGCGTCAGGGCGTGCGTCAGCTGGATACTGAAGGTTTGATTGCGCGTGTTTATATCGGTAATTATAGCGCTTTCAAAACCGAAAACTTTTCTCACCTGGGGATATAGCGCCTTATAGAGGCTCTCTTTTGCCGAAAACGCGATATGTAATGCAGTGTTATAATCTATTTCACTTTTCGCCAGGCGTTTTCGCTCACTTTCTTGAGCGATCGTTTCGGCTATTTCGTCCAGCGCTTCGGGGTTAAAATTCTCAATATCAATACCGAGCAGGTATCCTTTATTTTGCGGGGCGATAACCGCTATTGCACAGCGTTCTGTATGAGAAATAGAACCAAGCCATCCCTCTGGCCATATGGGCGCCCCTTCCGCTGATTGGGAGACCTGCGCATAAATTTGCCTTTCGTTTAATAGCGTTTGCGCGGCAAGACGCCCGCACAGATATTCGCAGCGACGCTTTACTACCGCGGCGAAGAGCTTTTCTGGAAACGCAATCGAATGCTCCGCGAATAGCTCATCGCGATAGCTGCTTGTTTGAAACGCTATCTCACAAACACCTATTGAGGGTTGGAGAATAAGCTGGCCGGTTTTATGTGAGCGAATGAATTTGCCATCAGGTAGCTTTTTTGTAAACACAAACATGATTAAAATCAGGCCATGGTTGATGCTGGGGATATATTCTATTCAGGCTATACGGAGCCGCGCGTTTTAGCAATTTTATTGTGATTTAAGATATCAGGCGTCGGCTGGGGAAAGCCAGCCTGTTTGCCAGACAGGGCATTTGTCGGGGATGCGGCGAACACTTATCCACGTCATGGCAATGGATATCCGGCGCCTGCAGCGCTGAGCGGGACGGTTTTGAATTTCACAACCTTTCTGAGTCAAGAGCACATATTCGGTGCTGTTATTTGGCCCTTCGCATATTCAAATGTCTTAAGGCATAACTTATAACGCATGACGGCAGACAGTGATTAAAACCAACATATCTCCTCATCGGCAAGGAAATAGCCGAAACCTGTTTTCGGCTATTTACAGGAGATATCACCACCATGAGTTCGCCAGAAGCGCTATTAAAAAGTCTGTTAACCCGGCTGTTAGGTGTGCCCTCAGAGCAGTTGCATGACGAAAGTGACTTAATCTGCCACGGCCTGGATTCGATGCGCACCATGCGTGCGGCCAGTGAACTGCGCCGCGCAGGTATCTCCGTCAGGTTTACCGAGCTGATTGGAAAAAGAACGCTGGCGGAATGGATTGCCGTTGTGCGGGCGGCCAATAGCGTCACCGAGCCCCCAGCCATGCACGTCAACGCGGGCGAAGCCCCTTTTGAACTGGCGGCGATGCAACATGCCTTCTGGATCGGTCGCCAGGAGCAACAGCAATTTGGCGGCGTCTGCGCCCATTTTTATGCCGAGCTTGATGGGACGGAGCTGGAACCTGAGCGTCTTAATCAGGCATTTAAGCAGCTTATCGCCCGCCATCCGATGCTACGGATGCGTATCAATAGCGAAGGGTTACAGCACACCGTCGCGGTTTCAGATTGTCAGCTACAGGTGAATGACTTAACCGACCTCTGCGCAACGGAAGTGGCGCTACGGCTGGAAAAATATCGTCAACGCTACACCCACCAGCGGCTGGATATCGAACAGGGCCAGACGATGATGCTGGCGCTGACGCGGCTGCCCGGACGGCGCAGCCGGCTGCATCTGGATCTCGATATGATCGCAGGTGACGCCGCCAGTTTGCGTATCCTGCTGCGCGAACTGGCCTCGCTCTATGCCCGGCCCGACGCATCCCTTCCTGAGCTAAATTTCAGCTACCAGAGCTATCTCCGGCAAAAGCGTGAAAACCAGCAGTCGCAGTGGCAGGAGGATCGCCGCTGGTGGCAGCAGCAATTAGCCGATTTAGCCGGTCCGCCGGCCTTACCGCTGCGCACCACCAGCGCTGTTCCCCGTACTGAACGCAAACACTTCTGTCTTAATGAAGCTCAAAGTCAGACGCTGTCACAGCTGAGTCAACAGGCCGGGCTGACCGTTCCGGTTGTGTTGGCAACGTTGTTTTCTGAGACGGTTGGTTTATGGAGCGGAGCCGCTCCCTTCGTGCTTAACCTGCCCGTATTTTCCCGCCACTCCGACCATCCTCAGGTCGATCTACTGGTCGGTGATTTTTCCAGCTCGGTGCTGGTGACGATTGAACCTGCCAGCCAGCCTGACTTTATTGCCCAGGCGCGAGGATTCCAGGGAAAGCTGCATCAGGCGATGGCGCATTCGACCTACGGCGGCGTTGAAGTGCTGCGCGATCTGGCCCGCCAGCAAAATGGCGAACAGGTACTGGCTCCGGTGGTTTTCACCAGCGCGCTGGCGCTGGGTGAATTGTATGAACCCCAGGTCAGGCAGACGCTGGGCGACCCGGTTTGGTCAATCTCGCAGGGGCCGCAGGTGTGGCTGGATGCCCAGGCCACAGAGTTTCAGGGGGGGATCCTGCTGAACTGGGATTTCCGCGCCGACCTGTTCTTACCCCAGGCTATTGACGCGATGTTTGACTGGTTCCGTCAGCGCACGCTTGCGCTGCTGGACGATCCCGTCAGCTGGCGGAAACCGCTTGCCACGCCGGTTCCGCTGGTCTCATTCCCTCAGCCCGAAGCGCCTGTCGCATCGGGTATCCCGCTCCATCAGCGCTTTTTCCATCAGGCTCAACGGCGCCCCCGGGCGATTGCGCTGATGTGGGGGGACAAGCAGCAGCTGACCTATGGCGAGCTGGCGCATCAGGCGCTATGCGTTGCCGGATATCTGCAGCAGCAGGGCGTGAAGACAGGAGACTACGTTGCCGTCAGCATGGGGAAGGGCATCGGTCAGGTCATCGCCGTGCTGGGTATTTTGGCCGCCGGCGCAGCCTATGTCCCCTGCGGGATAGACGTACCGTTACAGCGCCGCCGGCAGGTATATCAGACGGCCGACGCGCGCTGGGTCCTGAGCGACGATCGGCCCGATTGTCGGCCGTCATGGCCAGAAGAGGTGGCCGTGGTGCCGCTCAGCGCGGCGCTCGCCAGCCCGCCATTGCCATCTTGCCTGCCGGTTTCGCCTCAGCAGGCCATGTACGCGATCTTCACATCCGGATCGACGGGGACGCCAAAAGGCGTGGCCGTTTCACATGGCGCGGTGGCCAATACCATTGATGCCGTCGACGGCCTGTTCCGCTTCACGCCGGCGGATCGCACCATCTTGCTTTCTGAGCTGGATTTTGACCTGTCGGCTTACGATATCTTCGCCAGCCTGAGCCGTGGGGCGGGTCTGGTGGTGGTCGATGAATTCCAGCGCCGGGATGCCCACGCGTGGGTGGCGTTGTTACAGCGCTGGCAGGTCACGATCGTCAGCTGCGTTCCGGCGCTTTTGGATATGATCCTCACCGCCGCGGCCTACAACCCCCTGCCATCGCTGCGTCTGGTGATGATGGGGGGCGATCGCATCCCGGCGGAGATGGCCTCCCGCTGGTGGTCGCTGACCGGGCAGGCCGCATTTGTCGGGCTGGGCGGGATGACGGAAGCGGCCATCCACTCGACGGTGTTTGTCCTGCAGCCGGATGATACGCGATGGTCAGCGGTGCCTTTCGGGCAGCCGCTGGCAAATATGCATTGCCGTATCGTCGATGACCGCGGTCGCGATTGCCCGGCCTGGGTCGGCGGCGAGCTGTGGGTTAGCGGGCCCGGCCTGGCTCTGGGTTATCTGAAAGATCCCGTCCGTAGCGCGGAAAAGTTTGTTGAGGATGCGGGTCGCCGCTGGTATCGCAGCGGCGACCGGGTTCGCTACTGGCCTGAAGGCATCATCGAGTACATCGGGCGTACCGATCAGCAGGTTAAAATACGCGGCCACCGTATTGAATTGGGTGAGATTGAAACCGCGTTGCTCAGCCATCCCCAGGTGCTTCAGGCAAGCGTTGGCATCGTATCGCCGGCGGCCAGACAGCTGTGCGCCAGCCTGGTGACCCTGCAACCCCTGAGCCATGCCACGCTGCGTAGCTGGCTACAGGCGCAGCTGCCTGCCTATGCCGTGCCGGAACACTATCAGTTCCTCGCAGAGATGCCGCTGACGGCGAACGGTAAGCTGGACCGTCGCGCGCTGCAGCAGCAGGCAGAGCGGCAGCTGGCGAGCGCTGAACGACAATTTCTGCCTCCCGAAGGGGAGATTGAGCAACGGGTCGCCGCCCTATGGCAGCAGCTGCTGCAGGTCGCGCAGGTGGGGCGTGAGGACAATTTCTTCGTGCTGGGTGGCGACAGCCTGATCGCCACGCGCTTAATCGCCAGAATGCACGAGCAAAGCCTTACCGCCCCCCTGGCCGAACTCTTCGCCACGCCAACGCTGGCGGCATTTTGTGGCCACGTCCGACGCCAGCATCAGGTGCCTGACCAGCCGCTTAGCGCCGATGAAGCCAATCGTTATCAACCGTTCCCGCTCAGCGATATCCAGCGTGCCTTCTGGATCGGTCGCTCCGGGGAAATGACGTTGGGGGCGGTAGGGTCGCACTTCTACATTGAATTCGACGGCCAGGACCTGGATGTCGTGCGGCTGGAACAGGCCTGGCGTCAGCTGATGCTGCGTCATGACATGCTGAGGGTTCACGTAACGGAGGAGGGGCAGCAGCAGGTCGCGGAGCAGCTTCCGGCCTGGGAAATTGAGCAGCACTGGTTGAATGAAGATGCACAGGCTGAACTGGCAACACTGCGCGAAACGCTGTCGCATCAGGTTTACGATCCCTGTCGGTGGCCGTTGTTCGCCATCCATGTCGCCCATTATGCGCAGCGCCAGCGTTTATTCGTCAGCCTGGACAGTATGATGCTGGATGGCCGCAGCATCATGGTGCTGTTTACTGAATGGGATCGGCTGTATCGCGATCCCCGCTCCAGCCTGCCGGAACTGGCTATCCGCTACCGCGACTATGTCGTGCAAAATCGGCCCGCTGCGGAGCGCGAGCGGCAGGCGCAGGCGTGGTGGCAGCAGCATCTCTCAACGTTACCGGAACGTCCCGCGCTGCCGCTGGCGGTCGCGCCGGAAACCCTGCAACAGCCGCGTTTTCGCCGCTGGAGTCACGAGCTATCTCCCGACCGCTGGCAGCAGTTAAAGACGGTGGCGAAAAGTTACGGCATTACGCCAAGCGTGGTGCTGGCCGCGGCCTATGGCGAAGTGCTGGCTTGCTGGAGCAACCAGACCGCGCTGGCCATCAACCTGACGATGTTCGATCGTCAGCCGCGCCATCCGCAGATTAACCATGTGATCGGTGATTTCGCCTCAATTCTGCTGCTGGGCTATCAAAGCAGCGCCGGAGGCGATTTCCTCGCCGCGGCCCGTCGCCTGCAGCAGCAGGAAGGGGCGGCCCTGGCGCAACGCGGCGCGTCCGGGATCTGGGTATTGCGCGAACTGGCCCGCCAGAAGGGTCAGACCATGGCCTCAATGCCGGTGGTGTTCACCAGCGTTATCGGGCTGGATAAAGACGCGTCGCTCGATCTTTCGGATGCCTTCCCCCAACAAATCTATGCCATCACGCAAACGCCGCAGGTGTGGCTGGACGCAAAAATCAGCGAGTCGCGCGGGCGTCTGCTGCTGGAGTGGGATGCGCTGGAGGCGTTATTCCCGGCGGGCATGATCGAGGCGATGTTCAGCGGCTACTGTCAGCTGGTGGCGCAGTTAACTCAATCCGACTGGCGCCAGCCGGTGGCGCTACCCTTACCGGAGAGCCAGCAGCAGGTGCGCCGGCTCATCAATCAGACCGCGTTCTCCTTCCCGGATTCGCGACCGCTGTACCTGCGCTTCTTTGCCGAGGCCCGTCAACGTCCGGACGCCGACGCGCTGATCTGGGGCCGGGAAGGGCGGATGGATTACGGCACCCTGGCGCAGCAGGCGCTGGCGGTTGCGGGTTATCTGCAGCAGCAGGGGATACAACCCGGCGACAGAGTCGCCATTACTCATGCCAAAGGTCCCCGGCAAATTGTCGCGGTGCTGGGCGTGCTAGCGGCGGGGGGCTGCTATGTTCCCTCCGGTATCGGTTTACCGCAAGCGCGCCGCGCGGTGGTCTATCGCGATGCCGGGGTAAAGCGGGTGCTGTGCGATGAAAACAGCTTGCATCAGCTCAGCTGGCCGCAGGGCGTAGCGGTAACCAGCCTGAGTGAGGCATTGCGGGCGACCCCCCTGGACGCGCCCCTTGTGCAGCCCGCGGAGGCCGCGAAGTACATTATCTTTACCTCCGGTTCAACCGGTACCCCCAAAGGGGTGGTGGTGAGTCATGGCGCGGTGGCGAACACCGTTGATGCCGTCGCGGCGCGGTTCGGCATCAGCCATAGCGATCGATCCATCACCCTGTCGGCCCTCGATTTCGATCTCTCAGCCTACGACATTTTCACCTTCCTTGGGCGCGGCGCCTCGCTGGTGGTGGTGGACGAGGCGGAGCGCCGTGATGCCGCCGCCTGGGTGGAGTTAATTAACCGCTGGCAGGTCAGCGTCATCAGCGCCGTCCCCGCATTGATCGAGATGATTACCGTGGCGGCTCAGGCGCATGGACTTACTCAGGCGCTGCGTCTGGTGATGGTCGGAGGCGATCGCGTGGTGCGCCAGCTGCCGCAGGATTTATGGCAGCTGTCGCCGCAGGCGCGTTTCGTCTCTCTCGGTGGGATGACCGAGGCGGCGATTCACTCGACGTATTATGAGATCCAGCCTGACGATCCCTGGTGGGCATCGGCGCCGTACGGCGTCCCGCTGGCGAATATGCAGTGCCGGGTGGTGGACCAGCAGGGAGGTGACTGCCCGGACTGGGTCAAAGGCGAGCTGTGGGTCAGCGGGGCCGGCGTGGCGACGGGCTATCACGGTGATGAACAGCGCAGCGCAGAGAAGTTTGTCGCGTGGCAGCAACGCCGCTGGTATCGCACCGGCGACGTCGCCAGCTATCGTCCCAGCGGCGTGCTGGAGTTCTTTGGTCGGGCCGATAATCAGGTCAAGATCCGCGGCCACCGCATCGAATTGGGCGAGGTGGAAGGCGCGATCGGTCGTCTGCCGCAGGTGGAGAGCGCCGTGGCGGTGGTGTTAACCGGAACAACGCGGCAGCTCGCGGCGGCGCTGGTAGCTTCCCGGCCGATCGACCTGGCCGCGGTCAAACACGCCGCGCGGGCCAGCCTGCCGGATTATGAGGTGCCTGAGCATCTGATCCAAATCAGCCAGATTCCGCTTACCGCCAATGGCAAAGTCGATCGTGAAGCAATCAGCCGACAGATTGCCGAGCGGCTGGAACAGGCAGCACATGCCGGTGAGCCACAGCCTATCAGCGGCGAGGCGGAGACCCTGCTGGCGCAGCTGTGGCGTGAGCTGCTGGCGGTGCCGCAGGTTGCCGCGAGCGATAACTTCTTCAGCCTTGGCGGCGACAGCCTGGTGGCAACCCGCCTGATGAGCCGACTACAGCAGGCCGGTTTCCGTGGGGCGCTCTCGTCCCTGTTTAGCACCCCTGAGCTACGCCCGTTTGCTGCCAGCCTGAAACGTGAAGCAACGGCGCAGCAGCCGGTGCTAACGCATGATGCAACCTGCCGCTATCAGCCCTTTCCGCTGACCGATGTACAGCAGGCGTACTGGCTGGGCCGCCAGGAGGCGTTCACGCTCGGTGATATCGCGGCGCAGTGCTACAACGAATATGAACTACCGGGTATGGACGTCGCGCGCATGGAGCAGGCATGGCATCAGCTGGTGCTGCGTCATGACATGCTACGTTGTCGCATCACCGCTGACGGCCAGCAGCAGATTATGCAGGAGGTGCCTTTCTACCACTTCCGTCAGCATCACCCGGGCGCCGCTTCTTTGGATGAACTGCGTCGACAGATGGCGCGACAGAAACTCGCCCCTGACAGCGGGCGTCTCTACGACGTCCAGGTCATCCATTACGGCGATCGCCAGCTGCGGCTGGCCGTGCTGCTCGACAATCTGATTGTCGATGGCCTCAGCATGCTGACGTTGTTCACCGAACTGTTCCATTACTACCAGCACCCTGAGCAGCCTTTGCCGCCGCTCGGCGTGGGGTTCCGCGATTACCAGTGCCTGCGCCAGCAGCAGGGGACCGCCTCTGAATCACGGCAATACTGGCAGCAGCGGCTGGCTTCGTTGCCTGCCGCGCCGGCATTACCGACGCAGGTTGAACCGGAGACGCTGACTCAGCCGCTATTCCACCGCCTGCAGGCCAGGCTGGCAACGCCGCAGTGGCAAAAGATCCTGCAGCGGGCGCGCCAGGCGCAAATCACCCCCTCGGTGCTGCTGTTGACCTGCTTCTCCGAAACGTTGAGCCGCTGGAGCGGGCAGCGCTCGCTGGTGGTTAATATGACGCTGTTTGACCGCAAGCCGCTCCATCCTGACATCAACCGGGTCATCGGCGACTTTACCTCGCTGATACTGGCGGAGTATCACGCCCGGGCGGATGAGAGCTGGCTCAGTCATGCCCAGCGGATGCAGGCGCAAATCTGGCGCGATTTGGATCATCAGGAGGTCTCCGCTGTCAGCGTGATGCGGCAGCTGGCGCAGCATCATGGCGGGGAAACGCGCGCGGTGCCGGTGGTGTTCACCAGCAT
>NZ_JAQGFU010000089.1:0-18887 GCF_030078455.1 Klebsiella sp. Ech2A
GTCATTATCGTTGACAGGAACAGGGTCAGAAGCGGAATCGCCACGCCCAGCAGGACGAACAGCAGCGGCAGCCCGGCAGCGGCGATGCGCCAGTGTCCCAGGCTGCGGCGGCGCTCCATGGTGCCCTTGCCGCCCACCGTAACGAAACGACGGGCCTCGCGCAGCATTTTCATATCCAGCATCAGGGTCAGCATCCCCATCAGCATAATCACCGTGGCGATCACCGCTGCCACGCCCGACTGCCGGGTGCCAATCGCCCGGTACAATCCTGTGGACAGCGTATCGAAATGCACCGGCAGGCCGAGAATATAGGGCAGGGCGAACTCGCCGATGCAGTCGGCGAAAATCAGCAGGGCGGCGGAGAGCAGCGCCGGACGAACCAGAGGGATAATAATTTTAAAGGCGATAACGTTACGTGAAGCGCCAAGTACCTGGGCACACTCTTCCATCTGGCTATCCATGCGTTTCAGGGCGTTGCCGACGATCAGAATAACCAGCGGCGTGTAATGGAGGATCATAATGACGACGATCGGGAAGTAGCCATAGGCCATCCAGTCCGGGGTCTGCACGCCCATCGCCTCCAGCCATCCCGGCTGCCCTCCGATGGCGTGGTTTTTGAAGATGGTGCTCCACGCCAGCGCGAAGGTCCAGGAGGGTAGCATAAACGGCACGATCAGCAGGGTTGAGAACCCTTTTCTGCCGGCGATATCGGTACGATTGATGAGCCACGCCAGAGCGATGCCGATGGCCAGCGCGCCGGTCACGGTAGTCAGGGCGATGGTCAGAGTGTTGAGCAGCGGCGTCCAGAGCAGCAGGTCGGACATGCGTGAAGTCAGAGTGCGCAGCAGATACCAGGAGGTCAGCGCGCCTTCCGCTGTCCCGGTACGGCCCTCATCGCCGCTTTGCACCAGGACCGCGTTTAGCAGCACGGAAACAACGGGCGCCAGGATTATCCAACTGAACAAAACCAGCAGCAGTACGGCCAGCAGATTGGCGGGCTCCTGGCTGACGACCGACAGTTTGTGGCGGAGTTGAGGCCATGCGGTATGGCGGCGAGCTTCGGGTTGGTAAGCCACGGGGTTATCCCTTGCAGTGAAAGACAGAGTGGAATATATCGGCGAAATGTTACAGTTTTGCGAATTTCTTGCACCTATGTGCAAATATTTTCGCGTTTATTTTATCCCCCCGAACGTGACGGGGGGATTGAGTGCTTCAGACATTTTCCCGTGCTATCCGCGGAATTTACGGCTGTCGTCAGGAGGCGGGAGAATGCATTTTTCAGGTGAATTGCGCGTTACTGGAATACGGCTAAATCCTTGCCGTCATCGACCAGGTTTTTCTCTGCCAGCTGGATGAATTTATTCAGCGGGCACAGCTCACCAATAGCGCTTTCATGACATTCGGGCGATTTAAATTCGGCTGTCGGCAGCGGATTCTGCGCGTTCAATGGCGAAAGTTGACGCCACTGATCTAATGTTCTGGCGCTAAAGGTAAGGTGAACCATTTTTTCACCGGTCTGTTTATCAAGGTAACGTGCCATAATCAGACTGCCTCCCGGTGGAATATCATTGCGAGGGTAAACCGATAGCTGCCAGTTAAATCCGAGCATGGTTTGAATTTGTGAAATATTGCTGTCATGGCCGACCAAAATAACCAGCGGGCTTTTCAGTTCGGTACTTTTTGAACCTTCTTTATTATCAGACAAGGCTCCAATTAGCTGGCGCATTAACAGCGAGCCACCGTGGCTGGCATATTCCGGGGTGTTGCTGACCAGATTGTATTTTTCCGCATGCAGGGCCATTAAATTACTCACCTCTTGCGCATTTTTCGCATGCCCGAATGCTACCTGAGATAGTGGCAGGTTTTCGCTATATTGCAGACGAATAGTTTCGCCAATCGAAGAGCCTTTTGATACCGGGCCGCTTAATTTCGCTTTACCTTTGTCATTTATTTTAACGACCCACTCTTTATCCAAAAATTCGCAGCTTTTACCGTCTTCAGCGCATACCGCGCGGCGTAAATCCGCCACCGCTTTTGCGTGCGTTTTTTGCGCCTGTTGCGAAGAACCGGTTCTTTCTCTTACCTGCTGATAGACGAGCTGTTCATTCGGTTTGGCTATACCCATTTCAATGGTATCAAATAATGGATCGAACTTATTCGCCGAGACGTGAGCGACCATTCCGCAGCCGGGGAACATCCCGTCAAGCAGCGCTGCTCCGGTCGCTTTAGTTCGCTGATCCGGTGCCGCCCAGAGCCATACTTTTCCCGATTTCGGGCAGGCCGAGCCGGCGCCGACCGGCAGGCCGCGAGATTGCCATTCAGCCAGCTGATAAGCGCCCTGCGTCAACATTCCCGCATAGCCATGGCCGGTTAAAAAACCGTCCGGTACGTTCCATTCAGGCCATTTTTTCCCGGTGGCTTCCTCCTGGCTGGCGGTATCCGTTTGCGGGCGAACGCCGTGTCGGCTAAGCATCACCACCTTTTCCAGCGTGTAGCGAGCGCTATCCGTTGATGCGGCGTAGGAGGCGGGAATTAGGCTGAGAGTTATGCTCGCCAGCAGCAGATTCAAGGTCAGTAACTTTTCCATTTTGGCTCCTGGTGATGATTAAAATTTGTAGTTCATGCCGACGATATATTCTGTCTGCCGTTCGGACGAGCTTTTCGATACAGCCTCGTTTTTTACCCCAATATAGGGTGAGAAATGTTTGGTAAGCTGATAGCCAACCTCCACTTCATGCTCGGTATTATAGCGTTTTTTATTATATAAATTCTCATTGCCATGATACCAGGTGAGCGTATAGCCGAGATCGAATTTGCCAATTTTTTGCGATATTTTGCCTTCAATACGGTCAACGCGCTTGGTTGGTTTCTCATCCCGAACGCTTATTTCTTTACGGTAGCGAAGAGACAGCTTTGTTTTATCAAACAGGCGATACTTAAATTTAATCGACGGTTTGTATTTTTCCTCATCGTCTTTAATGGTGAAAGACATGCCAGGTTCAATACTGAACCGATCGGTAATGTCCTGACTATAGTTAATTTTTAATTCTTTTTCGCTAAGCTTTCTTTTGTCGAAGAAGTTACCCGCATCGCCGTTAGCCTCCTCAACAGGGTGGAATTTAAGCTTGGTACCAATCCCGATACCTGATTCGAAATCATGAGATATTTCAAGTTCGTCCGTGTGCTCTTTGGAAATATCCTCATATTTATGTTCGTAGTTTAACTCCAGGGCAAGCGTGGAGTGTGATGTTAAAATGAATCCTGCGCCTGCCATAACAGGTAATATAAGTTTATTAAACATGACGTTTCTTTTTTTAGTTAACCAAGGAAGCCCGAAATTTACGGGTGGTATGTTTCATTTAAATTTCAGTTTTAATTAACTTTTGTGACTGCAATTATTTTTATAAGCACTTTTGATATTTACCATACAAAAAATTAGATGATGATATTTACAAGGTATTTGCAGATGGTGAAATATATTGCACACCATCAACCATCATCAGAGCAGCAGAAGATTGTGACAGACGAAAAATTTGCAAAAAAATGGGCCATCGCCCTTTTTTTCTTCCCGTGTGGTAGACGAATTAGCCAAAGCCCATGCGATAAATGCTCTTAACCTGGTCGTCTGATGTTTGTGAGGTGGGTAGATGATATTCATCTCAACCGGGGTCTGGACCATTCTGGCACGACGAATTTCAGTTCGTCGTTGGTTAAAAATGGCGCCATGAACGTTCTGAAGTGCTGGCTGATGTCCGGTCTGGCCCTCAACGCTTGCGTCATGAAGCACGCCAGCGCGTATGGCGCAACCGACGCCTTCTACTGACATTGCCACGTGGGGATTAGCGGGGAGCAGGATTTTTTATCTATCAAATTCGCCAACATATTGATAGCTGCTGATTAAATTAATTAGTTGAGCTGAAAGGGAAAGTCGCAACTTTCCCTTTTCCTGTAAATTATTTTCAATATGTCGTTCTGGCTAGCTCAATGAAAAGTAACAGTCCAGCTGTAATTATTATGATAAGGGCCAGGCGACGACAAGGCATCCATTGCTTATATTCTCTGGCGTCGGCTTCACGAATCAGTTTTTCTACGTCTGTTTCCTCTTTTCCGTGTTTTTCTCTTTCCAGTATGTGGCGATAATGTTTCCTCATACCATAAACAGTGAACTGGAACCAGATAAGCATGGCGGGATAGACAACAACGACCGTTCTTACTATATCTCTCGGAAATGAGTTTGTCCCCGGCAGAAAATAATCATAAGCCCTAAAGAAAAACACAATATAAAGAAATGCTATGCCAGCTCCGACCCAATATTCGCTGTGGGTAGATATGGCGCTGTATGCATCTTTAAAATTTTTCCTTCTCAAATTTCGCGGAAGTTCCGCTAGCTCCGGGATGCTTTTTTTTGTCCAGTAAATCTTCATCTGAATGTCCTGGCTATCATTGATGTTAGTTTGTGAAAATCGCTTTTGCTCTTTCTGATAAGTAAGCGTACAAGATAAACGAGATGAAAATAATCATATCAATCAATAGGTTGTCAATATATCCAGCGGCGATGATATCGACTCCAATATCTACCACGTAAATGCCATACAGATAGCTTGCGGCAGAAATTAATATATAAATGGAGTAAATGTAAAGGAGGAGTTTTTTAGTTATTATTTTTCTTTTAAAGAAAGCATAAAGGAAAAAAAGACATAAAACAGAGAGGATAAGAAGAGCAACAAAAGAAATTATGAAGTATCCCCTTACCTGAGAGTCATCATCCAGTGACGCGTATATAGTAAAATACGTATACATTAGATCTATTCTTGTTATTAATATGTAGCAAACCGATAACATTATAACAAGCAGGATCGGGCCAAACCTGGGCTCTTTTGGTGTTTTTACAGCTGTATTTTTTTCTTGCATAAAGCATCCTTGTTATTTCAGTGTTCCTGCTAACTCGTTTTTTTATTTCATTTTGTAGGTGAAAACAGGTCGTAAAAATCAGGCCTGGTTAATGAACTCTTCGCCCAGAACCCGGCCAGGCGCAGCGTCTGTCAGATTACTTAATGGAATGAAGGACCGGTGCATCGACCTGCATTAGCCCCATAACCCGCAGCATATTTTCCTGGCACGAAATACCCTCTGGCCTGTTTTCGATGCCGGTGATTAAACTCAGTATCATGGCCTGATTATCCCTGAGCTGCTGCTGCAGAAGTCGGATCTCATCAACCTTTGATTCAAGAGAAGCCACTAATCCTTCATGGTTCCAGGTTCCTTTTCCCTGAGGTAATACCTGTCGAATTTGCTCAAGCGTGAAGCCAAATTTCTGTGCCCGGTCAATGAGCATGAGTATCAGTGCGGTCTCAGGCGGATAATGGCGATAACCATTATTCTGGCGGGGAGGGGCGCCGATCAGGCCTTCCGCCTCGTAATAGCGGATGCGGGAAGGCGTAAGCCCCGTCGTTTTTGCCAGATCGCCTATCTTCATTTCATCTCCGGAGAGTCTCTTGACATTAAAGTTAACTTTAAACTTATACTTCAAAAAAAGTCAATCCCGGGACATCCGTCCAAAACTGTAGAAGAGGAAATGAAATGCAAACGATTCTGGGAGCAAGCGGACAGATTGCCCGGGAACTGGCCCGCGAGTTAACGCATTCCTTCAACGCTGAACTGAGGCTTGTTAGCCGCAATCCGCATAAGGTCACTCACGGTGATACCCTTATGTCAGCTGATTTACTTGACGACAGTCAGACGCTGGAAGCGGTAAAAGGAAGCCGGATTGTGTATTTCGCGGCAGGCTTGCCGCCGGATTCCTCTCTCTGGGAGCAGCAGTTTCCGGTAATGCTGCAGAATGCGCTGAATGCTGCCCGGCAGGCAGGGGCTCATTTTGTCTATTTTGACAATACCTATATGTACCCTCAGGACAGCAGGCTGCAGACGGAAGACTCGCCGTTCCAGCCATTGGGGCGAAAAGGGCGTGTCCGGGCTATGATGGTGAACATGGTGCTGGAGGAGATGCAGCGGGGTGATATCCCCGTACTCATTGGCCGCGCCCCTGAATTTTATGGGCCCGGGAAAACCCAGAGTTTTACCAATGCCCTGGTTTTAGACAGACTTAAAGCTGGGAAAAAACCACTCGTCCCATTGCGTGATGACACATTACGCACGCTCATCTGGACCCCCGATGCCAGTCGGGCCTTAGCGCTGCTGGGTAACACGCCAGATGCCTACGGTCAGACATGGCATCTGCCCTGTTGTGAAGAACGACTCACCTATGCGCAGTTTGTTTCTCTGGCGTGCAGTGTCTTTGGAAAAGAACCGTCATGGTCAGTTCTCGGAAAATTCGCCTTATACATAGCGGGGATGTTTTCTAAAGGGCCACGTGAACTGCGGGAACTCCTGCCGCGCTATGAGGCGGATAATCTTTTTGACTCTTCAAAATTTAAGATGCATTTCCCGGACTTTCGCATAACAACTTACCGCCAGGGGCTGGAAAGTATATTCGCTGAAGGGAAAGCCGCGTCCGCGTTAAAGAAAGACAGTTAATCGTTATGGCGGGTTGTGAATCGCCATGCGGCTACTCGCTCGCGACAGAGATAAAAAATCCACGCCAGGCGTGGATTTTAGAGGAAGTGGGAGAGCAGGGGGTTAGCGTTCACGCCTTGCCATCAGCAGCGCCAGGTCGACGAGGCGATTAGAGAATCCCCATTCATTGTCGTACCACGCCAGAATTTTGACCATATTGCCGCCAATCACCAGCGTTGACAGACCGTCGATAATGGAAGAACGCGGATCACCCTGGTAGTCGCTTGAGACGAGGGGTTCATCGCTGTAGCCGAGGATCCCTTTCAGCGGTCCCGCCGCGGCGGCTTCACGAAACGCATTATTGACCTCTTCTGCCGTTACGTCCCGCTCAAGCGTTACGGTCAGGTCGACAATGGAGACCACCGGCACCGGTACGCGCAGCGAGTAGCCGGTTAAGCGGCCATCCAGCTCGGGAATGACTTTGCCAAGCGCCTTCGCGGCACCGCTGGAGTAAGGCACAATCGACAGTGCCGCGGCGCGGGCACCGCGAAGGTCTTTTTCCGGCTGATCGTGCAGCGCCTGGCTGTTGGTGTAGGCGTGGGTGGTATTCATCAGGCCATGCTTGATACCGAAATGCTGGTGCAGAACCTGCGCAGCAGGCGCCAGACCGTTGGTGGTGCAGCTGCCGTTGCTGACCACGTAGTGCTTATCCGGGGAGTAGAGGCCGTCGTTAACGCCCATCACGATGGTTAAATCATCGTTTTTACCGGGGGCGGAGATAATCACCCGCTTTGCGCCGCCGCTATGGATATGCACCGCCGCCTTGTCGCGATCGGTGAAGAAGCCGGTGGCTTCAATGACGATATCAACCTCGCTCTGACGCCACGGGATATTGGCCGGGTCGCGTTCGCTGAACACGGTGATGGGTTTACCGTCAACCACCAGCTGCCCCTCGCCGGCGGTGACCTCGGCGTCGAGCTTGCCGAGCAGCGAGTCGTATTTCAGCAGATGCGCCAGCGTTTTACTGTCTGTCAGATCGTTGATTGCCACAATCTGAATATCCGGATTACCCAGCGCGGCACGCAGTACGTTGCGTCCAATACGGCCAAAACCGTTAATACCGACCTTTACCATGATCAACTCCTTATCTGTTGTCTCTGAAGGTAATGTAGGCCGGTCACCGATTGGCGTAAATGACAAAAAAGGATCACTTTACGCCATTTTACGGCAGTGAAAGCGCTGGCGATATTCACCCGGCGTCAGGTGAAGCTGTTTTTCAAATAGCCGTCGCAGGTTAATGCTGCTGCCAAATCCGCATTGTTCGGCGATACGATCCAGCGTCTCGTTGGTCTGCTCCAGACGCTGCCGGGCAGCGGCCAGGCGGGCCTCGGCGACGTAGCGCGCCGGCGATGCGCCGGTTTCCCGGGTAAACACGCGGGTGAAGTTACGCGGGCTCATGGCGACTCTTGCCGCCAGCTTTTCCACGCTGAGGTCGGCGGTGAGGTTCTCGAGAAGCCAGGCCAGCAGATTGTTAACCGGGCCCAGGGTGCTGGTCTGCTGAAGGTTGTAGCGGCTAAACTGCAGCTGGCCTCCGGGACGTCGCAGGTACATGACGAAGTCCTGGGCGATGTCGCGGGCGAGGCTGAAGCCGTAGTCCTCCTCAACCAGCGCCAGGGTAAGGTCAAAGCCGGAACTGACCCCGCCTGATGTCCAGATGTGTTCGTCCTGAACGTACAGCGGACCGCCTTCGACGTGCACCCGAGGGAATTCTGCCTGCAGGGTTTCCAGTAGCTTCCAGTGAGTGGTGGCTCGTCTGCCGTCCAGCAGCCCGCTTTGCGCCAGCAGCATCGCCCCGCCGCAAATGGAGGCAATGCGGCGAGCATGAGGTGCGGCAAGGCGCAGCCAGTCGACCACCGCAATTCCTTCCTGCGGGTTTTGACCCCTGCCGGTGATAATGATGGTATCGAGAGGCTCGCGAGGGTCTATCTCATGCAGGCGATGATCCGCCAGTAGATTTAAACCCGACTGACCATGGATAACCTGATGTGGTTGGGTTGTCGCCAGCTGAACCTGGTAACAGGCGTCCGTAGCGCCTTGCGGATGCAGGCGGTTGGCCTGCATCAGAATGTCGGCAATACCGGCGGATTCAAACAGCATGCCGCCATCGGGGACAATAATGAGTATCTTCTTCATGTCCTGAAAAGTAATCCTTTTACAGAATAAGTCAACAGAACATATTGAGCTGATACCGCCCGATAGTACATTAGCCTCTATCAATATTGAAGCCGTTATCGGCACAAGCACGGCGGGAATGGGCATAAGTTACGTACCTGATTTTGTCGTTCGCGACGCGCTGGAGAAGGGGGATTTGAGAGAAGTTTTACCGGGTTCGTACGTCAGGCAGGGCACTTTTGTGCACTTATGGGCCGCCAGACGCCACCTCTCTTCAGGAATACGCCGCTTTGTCGATTGCCTCGCCGAAAACTGGATGAAGTAATCCCGTTTACAACCGCTCTGTGCGTATCGTTAAGCCAATTTCTCAGGCTGGCATGACGGGCAGCGTTGAGCCAGGAGCAGGCATTATCGATCGAAGGAAAGAACCGCCTGCCTTTCATTCATGCCCTGAGCTGGAATCCATTGAAATTTCAAGTGCAGCAAGGATTGCGGCTTCCATTTTCTCTGGGGTGGTGAACGGAGCAAAACGCCTGAGCGGTTTACCGTCGCGTCCAATCAGGAACTTAGTGAAGTTCCACTTGATCCGCTTCCCCAGCACGCCCGGCAATTGGTCTTTCAGGTAACGAAACACCGGATGCGATGCGGCGCCGTTGACCTCCACTTTCTCAAACATTGGGAAGCTCACGCCGTAGTTGATGTGACATGTCTGCGCTATTTCGTCAGCGCCGCCGGGTTCCTGCTTACCGAATTGGTTGCAGGGGAAACCAAGCACCACCAGACCCCGGGCGGCGTACTTCCTGTAGAGCGCTTCAAGGCCAGCGTATTGTGGCGTAAAGCCGCAATGGCTGGCGGTATTCACCACCAGAATCAGCTTGCCAGCATAGTCGGCCATAGAGATGCGCTGGCCGCGCAGGCTGGTGGCAGTCAGTTGATAAAAGGGGGTCATGGCGAAATTCCTCATAGCCGCAGCCATTCGACGTCGACGCTGCCAGGTAGCGCATGGCTGCAGGGGCGCGCGGCGCGGATCGCGGTGAATAGAGCCTGATTAAAACGCTATTATACGAACAATATATGCTTCTGGCATCAGGCAGCCACACGCGACGACCTGGGACGGCTTTGAGCGAGGAGCGGAGGTTGTGCGTTGAGGCGAGTTTTATTATGCCGGCCGGACTCTCTGCGGCTACTCCACGCTGCCCTGTGTTGCGACGGATATATTGCTCAACTGCTGATGCATAAAATCAATTAGCGCTCTTGTTTTAGCGGGCAGATAGCGCCTGTCTGAATAAATGGCGAACAGCTGCAGCGGAGCTACCGATTGTTCAAACTTAATCTCGATTAGCCGACCATCGCTAATATAGGGCTGGCAGGCTTGTTTAGAGAGAATGGCAAAACCGACACCTGAGACCGCGGCACGTCCTGCCATCTCTCCGCTGTTTACCCGATAATGACCTCTGACCTTAATGGTTTCGAATCCCCCCTTTTTATTGACGAACTGCCAGGGCGCGCCTTTCAGCGCACTTACCGTTGTAATACAGGGCAATTCTTCAAATTGCTGTATACGAGAAGGGATGCCATACCGCTGAATGAGGCTGGGGGCTGCAACGATGGTGCAGGGGATCGTCAGCAGATGACGGGCGATGTAGTCACAGTCATCCATCTGACCGCGGCTGACAATGACCGCTAAATCCAGATCCTCGCGCAGGGATTCGAAGCCTGACAAATTGGTGACGCAGCTGATCTCCAGCTCCGGGTGCTGACAGGCGAAATCGGCAACAACAGAACCCAGCAGCGCAGGCCCTATTTCATTGGGAATGCAGATACGTAATGGGCCCTTGAGCTGCATTTGTCGCATCGTTAATTCTGTCTCAGTTTGCTCAAGCGCCTCCAGTAATGGCTTCGCTCGGGTATAGAGTAGGTGCCCCGCCTGGGTGAGTTTCATATGCCGGGTGCTGCGCTCAATGAGCTGAAGATTCAGTTTGTCTTCTAACTGAGAAATACAACGACTCACGTTTGAGGTCGGCATTTCAAGGGCCTTCGATGCCCCCACAAAACTTTCTCTTTCAACCACGGCAATGAACACTTTCAGGGTATTAAAATCAAGAGCCGAACGCATCAACTATCCCATATATGATAATAATGAGTGCCACTTTTACCATCTAATGAATATTTTTGATAGGGGTTAAACTCGGGTCTCCTTCATCCACAGGTTGCTTGCTATGCCACCGATCGCACCGACGTTTAATCATAAGGCCCTCATGCGGATAGCCGCTGTAATGGCTTTTATCCAGTTCGCTAATGCGCTGGAATATATGATCTTCAACCCTATTTTTGCTTTTATGGCAGCCGATTTCGCCGTTCCCGTCTCCTTCTCAGGCTACGTATCCGGTATGTACACCGCGGGTGCCGTCCTGTCGGGAATTATCGCCTTTTACCGGATTGGTCGTTTCAATAAAAAACGTTTTTTAATTGCCAATATGGCGCTGTTAGGCCTGCTGACATTTTTGACTACCTTCACCGCCAGTTTTAGTCTTCTGCTGACGCTACGATTCTGCGCAGGATTAGTGGGAGGTACGACAATGGGCGTGGGGATAAGTATATTGATAAACAACGCCCCGACGCATTTGCGCAGAAAGATGCTGGCGACGGTCATTGCGTCATTTTCGCTGGTAAGCATTGTAGGCATGCCCACGATATTATTTTTGTGCGCGCATTATGGCTGGCATATCGCTTTGTGGTTAATAAGTTCGCTTTGTTTGTTGGCATTGCCGCTGATTGTATTCATCATACCCCAGGACCCCGTCTCTTTCGACAGGCTCCCCGCACAGCCTCTCGATGCGGATACTTTACTGTTTGCCTCCAGTAATGCGCTTGTACAGTTTAGTCCCATGCTGGTTATTCCGGTTCTGGTACCCTTAATGACCCAGCGGCTGGGCGCTTCGCAAGACCTGTTGCCCTGGCTGTTCTTCGTCGGGGGTATGACAGGCTATCTGGCTACAAAAATTACCGGCGTGCTAACTTCCCGTTTTTCCGCTTTGACGCTGGCTAGCGGGTCAACCATCGTCTTTATACTGAGTTTGCTAATACCCATTCTCGGCTATAAGCATGCGGCGTTATTTATGACGTTATTTCTCGGTGCATCCTACAGTCGCCTGGTTTCATCTTCGGCGGTGGCAATTCAGTTTCCTGATGACGGGCAGCGCGCTGGATTCTCTTCATTACAGACATCAATAATGTATCTGATTACAACCGGCGCATTTTTCCTGTCCGCTTTGTTATTACCTGAGCATGGCATGGCGCCACAAAATATGAACAAGCTGCTGGTGATAGGTGCAATTTCCTCAGCAGGGTTGCCAATTATCGTTATCATTCTGCAAAAGAAACTGGCTAAACGGACTCTCCGGCCTGACCTCCTTTGAACGGCGCAAATTTTTATGTCTGTCCTCGCCGCAGTCTGGCTGTGAAACGCTCTCCGGGCTTAAACAAAGAAATGAATGTTTTCTTGAATTTATGTAAGCGTAATTTACGTAAATAAATAAAAGATTAAAAAGGAAGCATCTCCTTTAATTGTGTATGCGGAATATTTGTAGGAGAAACTTAGGTTTGAACAATAAATTTGAATGCCAATAAAAATTCACATTAAGGTTAACTTAATGATTGATTTATTAATTAAATGAAGTCATTTTGTGTTTTTTGTTACATGAAAGAGTCCGGGTAAATGCGTCTGATAAACTCACAATCAGCTTATGGTTTTATATCCATAACCCTGCACTGGCTCACGGCTGCGGTGGTGTATGGGATGTTCGCGCTCGGGCTGTGGATGGTGACGTTAGGATATTATGATACCTGGTACCATAAAGCTCCGGATATCCATAAAGGGATCGGTATCCTTTTGATGATGGGGCTAATCATCCGGGTGTTGTGGCGGTTTATATCCTCTGCACCTCAGCCGTTAAAAAGCTATTCAAAGATAACTCGCATAGGTGCCGGTTTCGTTCACGCGTTACTTTATCTGGCACTGTTCACGATTGTTATTAGCGGCTACCTCATATCCACAGCCGATGGCAAACCGATAACTGTCTTTGGCTGGTTTTCTGTACCCGCCTTCATATCCGACGCCGCGATACAGGCTGATACTGCGGGCGTAATACACCTGTGGGTTGCATGGGGCGTCGTGGTGGTATCCATTCTTCATGGCCTGATGGCAATTAAGCACCATTTTATTGATAAAGACGCAACGCTGCTCAGAATGCTGGGTAAATCGTCAATACACTCTGGAGTCAAAAAATGAAAAAACACCTGCTTGGACTTTCGCTGTTTACCGCTTTGTTCGTTTCAGGCTCAGCTTTAGCGGCGGATTATAAGATTGATAAAGAGGGCCAACATGCATTTGTAAACTTCAAAATAAAACATCTTGGCTATAGCTGGCTGTATGGGACATTTAAAGATTTTGATGGCACCTTTACCTATGACGAAAGTAACCCATCGGCCGATAAGGTTAACGTCAAAATTGCTACCGGCAGTCTGGATACCAATCATGCTGAACGTGATAAACATCTGAGAGGGGCCGATTTCCTCAATACGGGCAAGTTCCCTGAGGCGACGTTTGTATCGACGGCGGTCAAAAAGAGCGGTGAGAAGCTGGAGATTACCGGTGATTTGACGCTCAATGGAGTGACCCGGCCCGTTGTTCTGGATGCGAAACTTATTGGTCAGGGCGATGACCCTTGGGGCGGCAAGCGTGCCGGATTTGAGGCCACTGGCAGCATCCACCTCAAAGACTTCAATATTAAAAGCGACCTGGGCCCGGCCTCACAGGATGTCGAGCTTATTATCTCCGTAGAAGGCGTCCAGCAGTAATTGAATAAATCCCGGATGTAACAAGTCCGGGGTTGACTTCGTTATACCGGCACTCTTTCCCTGTAATACCTGCGTATCTATTTATTGTTCGTATTTTCAGGCAGGGACATTTTAAGACAATCAGCGTGATAAAGCAGAACGCCCCTTGATGCATTAGCAGCAAGGGGCGTTTAAGGGTGGGGATTATCGTCGTTCATCAGTCATCCCATTTGTGGCTTAGGTACGCGGCAAGAAAACCAAAGAACAGAATTGTTCCCAGAACTGCCATAAATACATGCATATTTCCCAGCATGAGTAACCTCCATCGAGTTTTTATTTGCGCTAAGGTTGTCCTTATTGAACAGGGTGTACGGTTGTTGAAGCTATAGTAGCCCGCGCAACTTCAACCGGATGTTAACAAAAGGTATTATTTTAGATCTTAATAATGACGCCCGCAGCGGAAGCGGGCGGGCGAAGAGGGGGATCAGAGGGCGCGTTCAAGTACGAAAAGATAGGCTTCCCGTGACCAGAAAAAGCCGGTGCGGCGCCTTTCCACGGACATCGTTTTCACTTCCCAGCCCTGCATGGTGTATTCATTCAGGAAGCGGCTCATCTTATCGGGGTCGGCTTTAGCCTCGCCGAAAAACATACTTCCCAGTATCCCTTCCTTATAAAGCACCAC
This sequence comes from Klebsiella sp. Ech2A, assembly GCF_030078455.1. Taxonomy (NCBI): domain Bacteria; kingdom Pseudomonadati; phylum Pseudomonadota; class Gammaproteobacteria; order Enterobacterales; family Enterobacteriaceae; genus Klebsiella; species Klebsiella sp. Ech2A. The sequence goes on from NZ_JAQGFU010000089.1 coordinate 14,207, forward strand.
GCGACACTCTTTTTTCATTGGAAGCCGCTCCTTGCGTTAGATAAACAAATTAAAGCTATTGTGCTCTGCCGCTACGGTTTTCCAACCGCGGGGGCAGAAAACTTCTTGCGATACTGTAACGGGCTGAGGGCAAACTGCTGGCGAAAATGATGGCGCAGGGCGCCGGCATTGGCAAAGCCGCAAAGCTCGGCGATCTTCTCCACGCTAAGCCGGGTGTCGCTGAGGTGCTGCGTGGCGCGCAGCAAACGCTCATCCAGCAGCCAGCGCGCCGGGGTTTTGCCGGTTGCCGCCTCAAAGCGGCGTAAAAAGGTCCGCGGGCTCATGCCGACGCGCTGCGCCAGCGAGGCGACGCTGTGGCTGACCGCCAGCTGCTGATGCAGAAAATCGAACAGCAGCCCCAGACGCTGGCTTTCCCGCGCCTTCGCCACCGGGCGGACAACCTGCTGGGCCTGAGCGCCGTCGCGGTGCGGGGAGATAACCAGTCTGCGGGCAACCATATTCGCCGCATCAATGCCGTAGTCTTCGCGCACCAGATGCAGACATAAATCAATCCCGGCGGCGCTGCCGGCCGATGTCATGACGTTTTCGTCGCCGACGTACAGCACGTCGTCGATGACCTCTATCTGCGGATAGCGCTGGCGCAGCTGGTCGGTATAGCGCCAGTGGGTGGTTGCCCGGCGTCCGTCGAGCAGGCCGGCGGCGGCAAGCACGAACACGCCGGAGCAAATCGAGATGATGCGACAGCCGCGGGCGCGAGCGGCAACCAGCGCCGCGCAGAGCGCTGCGGGAACCGGGGCATCAATTCCGCGCCAGCCGGGGACCACAATAGTCTCCGCGCTGCTGAGCAGATCCATGCCGCCATCGGCCATCAGCCGTATACCGCCGGTCGCGCGAAGCTCGCCGCTGTCGACGGCCGCTACCGCAAACTGATACCAGCCGGCGCCCATTTCCGGTCGCGGCAGGCCGAAGATCTCGACCGCCACGCCAAATTCAAAGGTACAGAGGCCGTCGTAGGCCAGCGCAACCACTCGGTTCGGTGACAACGTCACGGTGGAGGTTGGCATGATTTCAGCGTTTTCTGTCATGGTTGCCAGCGGATTAGAGAGCGAAGGTGTCATTAAATAAGTGGTATCACAGACAAGGAGAATACGCCATGAGTGTTGTTACCGAATTTACCCCTGCCGCACCCGCCGAAGCCGCCGCCTGGTTCGGCAAAAAGCTGGGTCTTGAAACAGATTGTGCTGACGTCCACCGGGCGATGAGCGAAGGAGAGGCCGATTTTGTCCTGCTGCACGTCGTCGGCAGCGCGGAAGCTTTTGCTCGCCGCCACCTTCCCGGAGCGCTACATATTCCGCACCGGCAGATTGATGCCGCCAGAATGAGCGAATGGCCGATGGAGACGCTGTTCGTGGTTTACTGCGCCGGCCCGCACTGCAACGGCGCGGACGTCGCGGCGCTGCGGCTGGCGCTGCTGGGTAGACCGGTGAAGATGATGATCGGCGGCCTGACCGGCTGGCAGGATGAAGGGCTGCCTTTCGCCGACTAAGCCGGGCGGCGGTCAGCCTCTGGAGAGTAGGCTGACCGCTGGATGAAAATATTTCATCAGCCATGAAATTTTCTCGTTTGCCGATCGGCATGCCGCGTGCCAGTATTTGGACATATAGCCATCCAGAAGTCTATAAATTCAAATAATGAACTATCACGGTGGGCAACTAAACCGGCCTGCCGCTAAGGAGACACCATGCAACGCTCACAGGCCCCGTTCCGCGCTGATATTGTCGGCAGCTTCCTCCGTCCAAACGCCATTAAGCTGGCGCGTCAGCAGTTTACCGAAGGTGCTATCGATGGCGTGCAGCTGCGCCGGGTGGAGGATGAAGCGATTCGCCAGCTGGTACAGCAGCAGTGCGACTGCGGCCTGCACGTGGTGACCGACGGGGAGTTTCGTCGCGCGTGGTGGCACTTTGATTTCTTTGACGGCCTGCAGGGCGTCGAGCGCTACGATTCGGACCACGGCATCCAGTTCAACGGCGTGCAAACCCGGGCGCACGGTATCCGGGTGACCGGCAAGCTGGCGTTTGGTGAACATCCGATGCTGGAAGACTTCCGCTTTCTGCAAAGCATCAGCGGCGACGCGCAGCCAAAAATGACCATTCCCAGCCCGAGCGTGCTGCATTTCCGCGGCGGACGCAAAGACATTGACGCCACCGTTTATCCGGACCTTGCCGACTATTTTGCCGACCTGGCGACCACCTGGCGCGACGCGATCCGCGCGTTCTATGACGCCGGCTGCCGCTATCTGCAGCTGGACGATACCGTCTGGGCCTACCTGTGCTCCGACGAACAGCGTCAGCAGGTGCGCGACCGTGGGGAAGACCCTGACGAACTGGCGCGGATCTATGCCCGGGTGCTCAACCAGGCCCTCGAAGGCAAGCCGGATGATTTAACCGTCGGTCTGCACGTCTGCCGGGGCAACTTCCGCTCCACCTGGATCTCCGAGGGCGGCTACGAGCCGGTCGCGGAGGTGCTGTTCGGCAGCGTCAATATCGATGCGTTCTTCCTGGAGTACGATAACGACCGCTCCGGCGACTTTGCGCCGCTGCGCTTTATCCGCCCGGGCCATCAGCAGGTGGTGCTGGGGCTGATTACCACCAAGAACGGCGAGCTGGAAAATCCTGAAGGGGTGAAGGCGCGGCTGGCGGAGGCGGCGCAGTACGTTTCGCTGCAGCAAATTTGCCTCAGCCCGCAGTGTGGCTTCGCCTCTACCGAAGAGGGGAATTCCCTGACCGAGTCCCAGCAGTGGGATAAAGTCCGCCTCGTCACCGGGCTCGCCGCCCAGGTCTGGTAACCTCTCTTCTTAGCGCAGCGTTGCACCGTTTTGAGGCAACGCTGCGCCTCTCTTTATACGCTCCCGCCGCGCGCCGCGCGTTCAGGTTGTTTTGCAACCTGGCATCGTTTTTGCCTTATCACTTCCGGTCAGTCGTTAATTCATTTTTTGTTTTTGCGATATTCAGGAGTGAACATGCAGCGTCGAACACTATTAAAAGCTTTTGCACTCTCCGCCTCTGTCATCAGCATGGGCTACACCTTCCCGGCTTTTGCCGCCGACACCATTAAGGTCGGCATTATGCATTCTCTCTCCGGGACGATGGCCATCTCCGAAACGCCGCTCAAAGACGTCGCGCTGATGGCGATCGACGATATTAACGCCAAAGGCGGCGTGCTGGGCAAAAAGCTCGAGCCGGTGGTGGTTGACCCGGCCTCAAACTGGCCGCTGTTTGCGGAAAAAGCCCGCCAGCTGCTGACTCAGGACAAAGTGGCGGCGGTCTTCGGCTGCTGGACCTCGGTATCGCGTAAATCGGTTCTGCCGGTCTTCGAGGAGCTCAACGGGCTGCTGTTCTACCCGGTACAGTACGAAGGCGAAGAGATGTCGCCGAACGTCTTCTATACCGGCGCGGCGCCAAACCAGCAGGCTATCCCGGCGGTGGAGTACCTGCTGAGCGAGGACGGCGGCGGGGCGAAACGCTTCTTCCTGCTGGGGACGGACTACGTCTATCCGCGCACCACCAACAAGATCCTGCGCGCCTTCCTGCACGCCAAAGGGATTCAGGATAAGGATATCGAAGAGGTCTACACCCCGTTTGGCTACAGCGATTACCAGACGATCGTCGCCAATATTAAGAAATTCTCTGCCGGCGGAAAAACCGCGGTGGTCTCGACCATCAACGGTGACTCCAACGTTCCGTTCTATAAAGAGCTGGCGAACCAGGGACTGAAGGCTACCGATGTCCCGGTGGTTGCCTTCTCGGTGGGGGAAGAGGAGCTGCGCGGCATCGATACCAAACCGCTGGTCGGCAACCTCGCGGCGTGGAACTACTTTGAGTCGGTCGACAACCCGACCAACAAGCAGTTCGTGGCCGACTACCGCGCCTATGCCAGGGCCCACAAGCTGCCGAACGCCGATACCGTGGTCACCAACGATCCGATGGAAGCCACCTGGGTTGGGCTGCACATGTGGGCTCAGGCGGTGACCAAGGCCGGCACGACCGATGTGGACAAGGTTCGCGCGGCGATGGCCGGGCAAACGTTCAAAGCGCCGTCCGGCTTTACCCTGACCATGGATGCCACCAACCATCATCTGCATAAGCCGGTGATGATCGGTGAAATCGAAGGCAACGGTCAGTTCAACGTCGTCTGGCAGACCGACGACGCGGTGCGCGCCCAGCCGTGGAGCCCGTGGATCGCCGGTAACGATAAGAAGCCCGACCATCCGGTAAAAACCGTCAGCAACTAAACGTCACTTAGCGACACCTTCCCGGGTTACGGCCCGGGCGGGTGGAACGTGCATTAACGAGCGTACGGGCGACCCGGAACGCGACAAGGAGAGCAATCATGAAGGCGCTGCGCATCATGGGTTACTACTTCGCGCTGCTGGTGATGATTTTGCCGTGGCGCGCGCAGGCGGCGGACGCGGATGATTTCGTGACGGCAAATCGCAGCCAGCAGGCGCGACTGCTCGAGCAGTGGGCCGCCGCTCCGCAGGCCCAGCGTCTGCCGCTGCTGCGCGCCTTAGCGGCGGAAACGCTGCAGGTTGATAGCAGCGGCCACGCCTTCAGCAACCAGCAGGCGCTGGGCGCGGCGGCGGAACCTTAAGGCACCCCCAACCCGGTACGGGCCACCACCC